>NZ_JBWKQE010000005.1:0-199058 GCF_059418605.1 Duganella sp. GW821-FHT07G03 | reverse complement strand
GCATCGTGCCACGCGTGGCACGATGCCGGAACTGACCCCCAGCGCTAGCCCGGTTTTTTCACCACCGCGTAGCGCTCCAGCGTGCGCTTGCGCGCTTCGTCGTGCATGACGACGGGAGCAGGGTAGTCGAGCGGCAGCATGCGCGGCGCCAGCCACGGCGCGTGGATTTCCTTGTCGCTCAGATGCTTGAGCTGCGGCAGGTAGCGGCGGATGAACTTGCCCGTGCTGTCGAACTTCTCCGATTGCGTGACCGGGTTGAAGATGCGGAAGTAGGGCTGGGCGTCGCAGCCCGACGAGGATGCCCATTGCCAGCCGCCGTTGTTGGAGGCCAGGTCGTAGTCGTTCAGATGCTGCGCGAAATAGGCCTCGCCGCGGCGCCAGTCTATGCCCAGGTCCTTGATCAGGAAGCAGGCCGTCACCATGCGCAGGCGGTTGTGCATGTAGCCGGTCTGGTTCAGCTGGGCCATCGCCGCGTCCACCAGCGGGTAGCCGGTGCGGCCTTCACACCAGGCGGCGAACAGTTGGTCGGCCTGCGGGCCGGTTTCCCACTCGATGGCGTCGTAGGCCGGCTTGTAGGCGCCGCCCACCACGTGCGGGTGGTGGAACAGGATCATGGCGTAGAACTCGCGCCAGATCAATTCCGCCAGCCACACCGGCGCGCCTTCGCCGCCGACGCCGCGCGCCATCAGGTCGAGCACGGTGCGCACCAGGTGCCGCACCGACAGCGTGCCGAAGCGGAAATGGATGGACAGGTAGGACGGTCCCTTGACGGCCGGGTAGTCGCGCGCGTCCTTGTAGCTGGCGATGCGGGGCAGGAAGTCTTCCCACAGCCGCGCCGCGCCCGACATGCCGGTCGGGATCTTCATCTCGGCCAGGTTGCTGGGCTCGAAGCCGAGCTCGGCCAAGGTTGGCAGCGCCGCAGTCTGGGCGGGCGGCGGCGCCAGCCGCGCCGCGTGCGCTTCGATGTGGCAGGGCGCCAGCACAGACGGGTCCGCTTCCAGCTTGTTCAGCCAGGCGTTCTTGTAGGGCGTAAACACCGAGAACACGCCGCCGGTCTGCGACAGCACTTCGCTTTTTTCAAACACCACCTGGTCCTTGTAGCTGAGGAACTGGCGGCCGTCGGCATGCAGCGCCTGCGCCACGGCGGCGTCGCGGGCGATGGCTTGCGGCTCGTAGTCGTGGTTGCAGTACACGGCGTCCACGCCCAGCTCGGCGGCCAGGGCCGGGATCGCGGCGGCCGGATCGGCATGGCGCACGATCAGGTGGCCGCCCAGCTGTTGCAGTTCGGCCGCCACGTCGGCGATGCTGGCATGGATGAAGTCGACCCGGCGGTCGCGGCGCGGCAGGCCGGCCAGGATGGTGCTGTCGTAGACAAAAACGCAATACACGCGGGCACTGTCCTGCAGGGCCTGGTTTAGGGCGACATGGTCGAAAACCCGCAGATCGCGGCGCAGCCAGACCAGGGAAGAATTCAGTTTCATTCAGTCTGTGTCAATCGGGTGGGGGAACTCAAACATGGCCGCATCCGCAATTCAGTGTAAACTATCGGTTAGACAGAGTTGCTAGCCGCGCGAATACTACAGTAATTGTCAGCAGCACAGAAAGAACACGCATATGAAGAAAAGCAAAATCGGCAAAACTCTCCCTGTACCCGGCCTGCTGCAGGAAGCCGGCGATCCCTTGGAATCCCCTGGTAACGGTATGGCGGCGACGCTGAACCTGGCAAATCATTTCCTGATTGCAATGCCTTCCATGCAGGATCCGGTCTTTGGCGGCACCGTCGTGTACGTGTGCGAGCACAATGAAAACGGCGTGCTGGGCGTGGTCATCAACAAACCCACCGACATGACGATGGAGGTGCTGTTCGAGCGCATCGACCTCAAGCTGGAGTCGAGCGTCGACGTCGACGCCCCCATCATGTTCGGCGGCCCGGTGCAGGACGACCGCGGCTTCGTGCTGCACACGCCGGGCACCCGCTATTCGTCGTCGCTGACGGTGACCGAGGACGTGGCCTTCACCACCTCGATCGACGTGCTGGAGGCCGTGGCCGCCGGCGACGGTCCGCCGCGCATGCTGGTGTCGATCGGCTATTCGGGCTGGAGTCCGGGGCAGCTGGAAGACGAAATCAGCCGCAACGGCTGGCTGACCGTGGGCGCCGATCCGGAGATCCTGTTCAACCTGCCAATTGAAGAGCGTTACACAGCCGCGATGCGCCTGCTGGGCATCGATCCGCTGATGCTGACCTCGGAGGCCGGCCATGCATAAGATGTGCATGCCGTGAATATCGAGACCATCTTCGCCTTCGACTTCGGCGTCAAACGCATCGGTGTGGCCATGGGCAATACGATGATCCGCCAGGCCGAACCGGTCAAGGTGATCAGCGCCATCGACAACGCCACCCGTTTTGCCGACATCCAGGCGCTGCTGGACGAATGGAAGCCGGCGCGGCTGGTGGTCGGCCTGCCCATGCATCCCGACGGCGCCGAGCACGAGATGACGGCGCGCGCGCGCAAGTTCGCCAACCAGTTGCACGGCCGCTTCAGCCTGCCGGTGGAGCTGGTCGACGAGCGCTATTCGTCGGCCGTGATTTCCGCCAAGCGCGGCGAAGTCATCGACGACCGCGCCGCCGCTATCATTCTGCAACAATATTTCGACACCCACTAACTCCCATGTCCACACTGAACCCCAACCAACTCGACGCCGAAGCGCTGTACGCGACCCTCCTGGCCGACGTCCAAGCCGGCCTGGCCGGCGTGGCCGATGTCGCCATCGTCGGCATCCACTCCGGCGGCGCCTGGATCGCCGAACGCCTGGCGGCCGACCTCGGCTTGTCCGCCCGCTGCGGCGTGCTGGACGTGTCCTTCTACCGCGACGACTATGCCAAGAAGGGCCTGCCGGCCGACGTCAAGCCGACCCACATCGGCTTCGAGGTGGCGGCCGCCAACATCCTGCTGGTGGACGACGTGCTGTACACCGGCCGCACCACCCGCGCCGCGATCAACGAGCTGTTCGACTACGGCCGCCCGGCGCGCATCATGCTCGCCGCGCTGGTCGACCGCGGCGAACGCCAGCTGCCGGTGGCGGCCGATTTCGTCGCCGCCCACGTGCAGGTGGCGCAAGGGCAGGCGCTGGTGCTCAAGCGCGCCGACGATGGAAAATTCACGCTAACCATAGAATAACGCTTAGACAAAACCATATGCTTAATCCGCAACTGAATAAACACGGCGAGCTCCAGCACTTGCTGTCGATCGAGGGACTGCCGAAGTCCATCGTCAACCACATCCTGGACACCGCCTCGTCGTTCGTCGGCATCTCCGACCGCGACGTCAAGAAGGTCCCGCTGATGCGCGGCAAGTCGGTGTTCAACCTGTTCTTCGAGAACTCCACGCGCACCCGCACCACCTTCGAGATCGCCTCGAAGCGGCTGTCGGCCGACGTGATCAACCTGAACATCCAGGCCTCGTCCGCCAGCAAGGGCGAATCGCTGCTCGACACCATCGACAACCTGTCGGCCATGCACGCCGACATGTTCGTGGTGCGCCACGCGCAGTCGGGCGCGCCCTACCTGATCGCCAAGCACCTGCACGACACCAAGCAGTCGCACGTGCACGTGGTCAACGCCGGCGACGGCCGCCACGCGCACCCGACCCAGGGCCTGCTGGACATGTACACCATCCGCCACTACAAGAAGGACTTCACCAACCTGACGGTGGCCATCGTCGGCGACATCCTGCACAGCCGCGTGGCCCGTTCCGACATCCACGCGCTGACCACCCTGGGCGTGCCGGAAGTGCGCGCGATCGGCCCGCACACCCTGCTGCCGGGCGGCCTGGAGCAGATGGGCGTGCGCACCTTCACCAACATGGAAGAGGGCTTGAAGGGCGTCGACGTGATCATCATGCTGCGCCTGCAGAACGAGCGCATGAGCGGCGCGCTGCTGCCGTCGGCGCAGGAATACTTCAAGAGCTACGGCCTGACGCCGGAACGCCTGGCGCTGGCCAAGCCGGACGCGATCGTCATGCACCCGGGCCCGATGAACCGCGGCGTCGAGATCGACTCGGCGGTGGCGGACGGTCCGCAGGCGGTGATACTGCCGCAGGTGACTTTCGGGATCGCAGTACGGATGGCGGTAATGAGCATAGTGGCGGGGACGCAGGGATGAACGCAGGCATGAAACTACACATTAAAAACGGTCACCTGATCGATCCGGCCAACGGCATCGACGGCAAGAACGACCTCTACATCGCCGACGGCAAGGTGCTGGCGGTCGGCAGCGCACCTTCCGGCTTCACGGCCGACCAGACCATCGACGCCACCGGCCTGATCGTCTCGCCCGGCTTCGTCGACCTGTCGGCGCGCCTGCGCGAGCCGGGCTACGAATACAAGGCCACGCTGGAATCGGAAATGCAGGCCGCCATGCAAGGCGGCGTGACCAGCCTGATCTGCCCGCCCGACACCGATCCGGTGCTCGACGAGCCGGGCCTGGTGGAGATGCTCAAGCACCGCGCCAAGACGCTGAACCAGGCCAATGTGCACCCGCTGGGCGCGCTGACCGTCGGCCTCAAGGGCAAGGCGCTGACCGAGATGGCCGAGCTGACCGAAGCCGGCTGCATCGGCTTCGCGCAGGCGGAAGAGCCGATCGAAGACACCAACGTGCTGCTGCGCGCCATGCAGTACGCCAAGACCTTCAACTACACCGTGTGGCTGCGTCCGCAGGATGCGCACATCGGCCGCGGCGGCATCGCGGCCAGCGGCCCGCTGGCTTCGCGCCTGGGCCTGTCCGGCGTGCCGGTGATGTCGGAGACCATCGCGCTGCACACGATTTTCGAGCTGATGCGTTCCACCGGCGCCCGCGTGCACCTGTGCCGCATGTCGTCGGCGGCCGGCCTGGAGCTGGTGCGCAACGCCAAGAAGGAAGGCTTGCCCGTCACCTGCGACGTCGGCGCCCACCACATCCACATGACCGACGCCGACATCGGCTTCTTCGATTCCAACGCGCGCGTGACGCCGCCGTTCCGCAGCCAGCGCGACCGCGACGCGATCCGCTTCGGCCTGCTGGACGGCACGGTCGACGCGCTGTGCTCGGACCACACGCCGGTCGACGACGACGAGAAGCTGCTGCCGTTCGGCGAAGCCTCGCCCGGCGCCACCGGCCTGGAGCTGCTACTGTCGCTGGCGCTGAAATGGGCCGACGACTACGCCGCCACCCAGGACACCGGCGCCGTGCGGCCGCTGGCGCGCGCGCTGGCGCGCATCACGTCCGACGCGGCCCGCGTGGCCGGGCTGGACGCCGGCACGCTGTCGGTCGGCGCCGCGGCCGACGTCTGCCTGTTCGATCCTGAAGCGCGCTGGACCGTGGAAGCGTCGGCGCTGGCCAGCCAGGGCAAGCACACGCCCTTCATCGGCTACAACCTGGCCGGGCAGGTCCGCACCACCATCGTGGCAGGTCACGTCGCCTACCAACGCAGCTGATCGGTTGGCATGAAGCTTACGATGATCTTCCGCCTGGCGCGGGTGTTTCTGCATGTGCTGGTGGGCATGGCGATTTGTGCGACGGTGTTCCCCTGGATCGGGCAGGAAAAGCGTAACGGCCACATCCGCCGCTGGTCGACCCGGCTGCTGGCGATGTGCAATGTGACGGTGGAGCAGAGCGCCGGCGTGCCCTTGCTGGACCGGGCGATGGTGGTGGCCAATCACGTGTCGTGGCTGGACATCTTTGTCATCCACAGCCTGCACCCCAGTCATTTTGTGGCCAAGGCCGAGATCCGCGCGTGGCCGCTGGCCGGCTGGCTGGCGGAGAAGGCCGGCACGGTCTTCATCGCGCGCGGCAACCGGCGCGACCTGCGGCACATCTTCAAGGGACTGGTGCACAGCCTGGAGCGCGGCGAGCGCGTGGCCTTCTTCCCCGAGGGGACCACGGCGGCGCAGGGCAGCCTGCTGCCGTTCCACGCCAATCTGTTCGAGGCGGCGATCGACGCCAAGGTGCCGG
Organism: Duganella sp. GW821-FHT07G03; assembly: GCF_059418605.1. Classification (NCBI taxonomy): domain Bacteria; kingdom Pseudomonadati; phylum Pseudomonadota; class Betaproteobacteria; order Burkholderiales; family Oxalobacteraceae; genus Duganella; species Duganella sp. GW821-FHT07G03. The sequence goes on along the minus strand of NZ_JBWKQE010000005.1, from coordinate 193,069 downwards.
TGCAGGCGATCGCCTTGTCGTACCGCGAGCCGTCAGGCGCTTCGCATCCGTCGGTGGATTTCATCGGCGAGACCAGCTTCGCCGAGAGCATCATGCTGATCCTGGACGGGCCGCCGGTGAAGGCCAGGCTGACCATCTTGCCGGCCATAAGCAGCATCGGCGCGCACCGCCGCCAGCTGGCCGAGGCCACGCACCAGGCCGTCGCCGCCGCGCTGGGCGTGACGGCAGGTTCGCACTCAGCGCACTAGGCTTTTTTGCCGCCGTGTTGCTGGAACTCCGGGCACTGCACTTGCAGCAGGCTGCGGTCTTCCAGGCACACGGCGGTCAGCTGGCCGCCCCACACGCAGCCGCTGTCGAGCCCGATCAAATGCGGCTTCAACACCAGCCCCAGCGCCGACCAGTGGCCGAACACCACCGTCTCCTTGCGGCTGCGCCGGCCCGGCACCTCGAACCACGGCATCAGGCCCGAACCTTGTTCCGCCGTGCCGCTTTCCTTCATCTTGAAATCCATCACGCCGTCGGCGTCGCAGAAGCGCAGCCGCGTCATCGCGTTGATGACGCAGCGCAGCCGGTCCGCGCCTTGCAGCTCGTCGCTCCAGCGGTCGGGCAGGTTGCCGTACATCTCGGCCAGGAACTCTTCCATGCCGGCGCCGCGCAGCATCTGCTGCACCTCGCCGGCCAGCCCCATCGCCTGCGCCGCCGTCCATTGCGGCAGCAGGCCGGCGTGCACCAGCACATGGCCCTGGGTGTGGATGGCCAGCGGACGGCGCCGCAGCCAATCGATCAGCTCGTCGCGGTCGGGCGCGTGCAGGATCTCGGCCAGGGTGTCGGACTTGTGCTCGGGCCGGATGCCGTAGGCCACCGCCAGCAAGTGCAGGTCGTGATTGCCGAGCACGCTGTCGATGCGGCCGCCGCTGCCCATCGCCAGCGCCCGCACATGGCGCAGCGTGGCCAATGAATCCGGGCCACGATTGATCAGGTCGCCAGCAAACAGGATGACGGGCTCGTCCTCACCGGCATGCTCGCGGACGCGCTCCAGCAGCAACAAGGTCTGCTCGTGGCAGCCCTGCAAATCCCCGATTACGTAGGTTTTCATGTGGATGCTCTGTGGTTCGTTGCTTTGGAATCTGAAATACCCTGAATTCAGAGCGCGGGGTGTCGATTTTTGCCCGGTAGCAGGGCAGTTTCACATAAAATCATGCTTGCGACTACTTTGACTCTTGCAGCGGGATACTAAATGATTTTTGTGACGGGTGGTGCGGGTTTCATCGGCTCGAATTTTGTACTCGACTGGTTGGCGCAGTCGGACGAGTCTGTTATCAACTACGATAAGCTGACCTATGCGGGTAATCTGAACAATCTGGCGTCGCTGAAGCAGGACGCGCGCCACACCTTTGTGCGCGGCGACATCTGCGACCAGGCGCAGGTGCTGGCCCTGTTCCAGCAGCACAAGCCGCGCGCGGTGGTGCACTTCGCCGCGGAAAGCCATGTGGACCGCTCCATCCTCGGACCGGGCGAGTTCATCAACACCAACATCAACGGCACCTTCAGCCTGCTTGAAGCGGCGCGCGCCTACTGGTCGGCGCTGCCGGACGACGAGCGGGCAGCGTTCCGCTTCCTGCACGTGTCCACCGACGAAGTCTACGGCACGCTGGGCCCGGACGATGCGCCGTTCAGCGAGACCACCGCGTTCGCGCCGAACAGCCCGTACTCGGCGTCCAAGGCCGCCTCCGACCACCTGGTGCGTTCCTACCACCACACCTACGGCCTGCCGACGGTGACCACCAACTGCTCCAATAACTACGGCCCGTATCACTTCCCCGAGAAGCTGATCCCGCTGATCATCGCCAACGCGCAGGCGGGCAAGCCGCTGCCGATCTACGGCGACGGCCAGCAGGTGCGCGACTGGCTGTACGTCAGCGACCACTGCACGGCGATCCGCCGCGTGCTGGCGGCGGGCCGGCTGGGCGAGACCTACAACGTCGGCGGCTGGAACGAGATGGCCAACCTGGACGTGGTGCACACGCTGTGCGACATGCTGGACCGGCTCAAGCCGAGAGCGGACGGCGCCAGCTACCGCGCGCAGATCACCTACGTCAAGGACAGGCCCGGCCACGACCGCCGCTACGCCATCGACGCCCGCAAGCTGGAGCGCGAACTGGGCTGGAAACCGGCCGAGACCTTCGAGACCGGCATCGCCAAGACCGTGCAGTGGTACCTGGACCACCAGGCCTGGGTGGCCGACGTGCAGTCGGGCAGCTACGCCAAGTGGGTGGAAACCAATTACTTTAATCGCGAAGGCCAGCAATGAGCACCCCTACCAATAGCCGCAAAGGCATCATCCTGGCCGGTGGTTCCGGCACCCGCCTGTATCCGGTGACGATGAGCGTCTCCAAGCAGCTGCTGCCGATCTACGACAAGCCGATGATCTACCATCCGCTGACGGTGCTGATGTTGGCCGGCATGACCGAGATCCTGCTGATCTCGACGCCGCAGGACACGCCGCGCTTCCAGGACCTGCTGGGCGACGGCAGCCAGTGGGGCATCCACATCAGCTATGCGGTCCAGCCGTCGCCGGACGGCCTGGCGCAAGCCTTCATCATCGGCAAGGACTTCGTCGGCGACTCGCCGTCGGCGCTGATCCTGGGCGATAACATCTACTACGGCAACGACCTCGACGCGCTGCTGCGCCACGCCACCGAGCAGACCGACGGCGCCACCGTGTTCGCCTACCACGTGCAGGACCCGGAGCGCTACGGCGTGGTCGAGTTCGACGCCGACCGCACGGCCGTGTCGATCGAGGAAAAGCCGCTCGAGCCGAAATCGAACTACGCCGTCACCGGCCTGTATTTCTACGACAAGCAGGTGTGCGACATCGCCGCCAGCATCAAGCCGTCGGCGCGCGGCGAGCTGGAAATTACCGACGTCAACCGCGTCTACCTGGAAAAGCAGCAGCTCAACGTCGAGGTGATGGGGCGCGGCATGGCCTGGCTGGACACCGGCACCCACGAGTCGCTGCTCGACGCCTCGCAGTTCATCGCCACCATCGAAAAGCGCCAGGGCCTGAAAGTGGCTTGCCCGGAAGAGATCGCCTACCGCAAGGGTTACATCGATGCCGCCCAGCTGCGCAAGCTGGCCGAGCCGCTGAAGAAAAACAACTACGGCCAGTACCTGCTGCAGATTCTCGAGGATAAGGTCGTGCCGCGATGAAGGTGATCACTACGCCGTTGGAAGGCTTGCTGGTGCTGGAGCCGCGCGTGTTCGGCGACGACCGCGGCTTTTTCTTCGAGAGTTTCAACGCCCGCCGTTTCGCCGAGCTGACCGGCGTCAGCTTGCCCTTCGTGCAGGACAATCACTCGCGCTCGGCCAAGGGCGTGCTGCGCGGCCTGCACTACCAGATCGAGCAGGCGCAGGGCAAGCTGGTGCGCGCCACCGCCGGCAGCGTGTTCGACGTCGCCGTCGATCTGCGCAAGAGCTCGGCCACCTTCGGCCAGTGGTACGGCATCGAACTGTCGGCCGAGAACAAGAAGCAGATGTGGATACCGCCCGGCTTCGCGCACGGCTTCGTGGTCACCAGCGACGCCGCCGAATTCCTCTACAAGACCACCGACTACTGGGCGCCCGAGCACGAGCGCTCGGTGCTGTGGAACGACCCGGCCATCGGCATAGCCTGGCCGGCGCTGGAGGCGGCGCCGCTGCTGTCCGGTAAAGACCAGGCGGCCTTGCTGCTGGCCGACGCCGAGGTGTTCGCATGAAAATCCTGCTGACCGGCAGCAGCGGCCAGGTGGGGTATGAACTGGCGCGCAGCCTGCAAGGCATAGGCGAGGTGGTGGCGGTCGACCGCAAGGTGATGGACCTGTCCGACCTGGACCAGGTGCGCGACGTGATCCGCCGCGAAAAGCCGGGTCTGATCGTCAATCCGGCCGCCTACACGGCGGTCGACAAGGCCGAGAGCGAGCCGGAACTGGCGCACCGCATCAACGCCGAAGCGCCGGGCCTGATGGCGCAGGAAGCCAGGCTGCTGGGCGCGGCCATGGTGCACTACTCGACCGACTACGTGTTCGACGGCAGCGCGCCGACGGCGCGGGCGGAGGACGACGCCACCGGCCCGCTCAACGTCTACGGCGCCAGCAAGCTGGCCGGCGAGCAGGCCATCGCCGCGGCCGGCATCCGGCACCTGATCTTCCGCACCAGCTGGGTGTACGGCATGCGCGGCAAGAACTTCCTGCTGACCATGCTGCGCCTGGCCGCGGAGCGCGACGAGCTGCGCGTGGTGGCCGACCAGCACGGCGCGCCCACCTGGAGCCGCACCATCGCCGACACCACCGCGCTGGTGCTGTCGCAAGCCCATGCGGGCGGGCGCGAGTGGTGGGTGCAGAACAGCGGCGTGTATCACCTGAGCGCCCAGGGCCAGACCACCTGGTTCGACTTCACCCGCGCCATCGTCGAGGCGGCGGGGCTGGAATGCCGCGTGCTGCCGATCACCAGCGCCGAGTATCCGGTGCCGGCCAAACGCCCGCAGTACTCGGTGCTGTCGTCCGAGCGCCTGATGGCGCGTTTCTGCCACTTGCCGGACTGGAAAGAAGCCTTGCACCTGTGCATGCGCTGAGCCCTGGCCAGTTGTATCGTTTGGTAAGCTTTTTCGCCGCCGCCATACGCTGCTGCTATCATGCCGACGCGCTCCATCAGCGCGCCGGCATGCTTGGGCGCGGCTGACGTTGCAAAACTGTCTAATGTTTGACGCCGTGCGGCTATTACCGGCCGTCAATTCAGGACCTGCCCGCTTATTCCGGTACAATCGCCGCTACAATCGCGAGTTAGCGTGTAGTCCATCCTTATCGGTGAGCGCATCCGGTAATTTTGTATAGAAAAATATGTTTTCCTTTTTACTGAGCTTTGTCGCTTCCGCGCTGCTAACCCTGCTGGTGATTAAAGAAGCGAGATTGCACGGTCCTGCGCTCGACTCCGATTTCATGGGCGTGCAAAAAGTACATGCCCATCATGTCGCCCGGATTGGCGGCTTATCGATATTCTTATCGGTGGCGCTGAGTTCTTTCATCTCCATTTGGCGGGTGCCGGCCATGACGCATTGGCTGATGTCACTATTGGCCTGTTCCGCCGTGGCCTTTGTCGGCGGCATCGTCGAGGATTACACCGGCCGCGTCAGCGCCGCCCGCCGCCTGGTCTTGACCATGGCCGCCGCCGCGCTCGGCTATTTCCTGCTGGACGCCCGCGTCGACCGCATCGACTGGGCGTTTTCCGCCTGGCCGCTGCAATATATGTGGCTGACCTTGCCGCTGACGGTGCTGGCCGTGGCCGGCATCGCCAACGCGGTCAATATCATCGACGGTTTCAACGGCCTGGCCAGCGTGGTGTGCATCTGCATGCTGTTGTCGCTGGGCTATGTGGCCTTGCAGGTCAACGATATGTTCGTCCTGATCGCGGCGCTGATGGTGGCGGGCGCCACGGCCGGCTTCCTGATCTGGAACTATCCGGTCGGCATGATCTTCCTGGGCGACGGCGGCGCGTATTTCATCGGCTTCATGCTGGGCGAGCTGGCCCTGCTGCTGGTGATGCGCAATCCGCAGGTTTCTACCTGGTACGCGGCGCTGCTGTTGATTTATCCGACCTTTGAAACCTTATTCTCCGTTTATCGCCGCATGTTCGTCCGTGGAAAGTCCCCGGCCATGCCGGACGGCATCCATCTGCATAGCCTGATCTTCCGCCGCATCGTGCAATGGGCGGTCGGCCGTAAAGAAGCGCGCGCGCTGATACGCCGCAATTCGATGACGTCGCCGTATTTATGGCTGTTTTCGCTGATGGCGGTGATACCGGCCACGGTATTGTGGCGCTATACCTGGGCATTAATGGTTTTCTGTATTTTGTTTATCAGCAGTTACATCTGGATATATGTCCGCATCGTCCGCTTTAAAGCCCCGCGCTGGATGATACGTCATAAGAAAACCTGACTTTTTTATGTTGATGTAATATATTCCCGCCGGGCTGTATATCACCTCACTTAAAAGGAATACCAAATGGATCTGTCGAATATGTCCTCCGCCGATTTGCGTAATCTGCAAGAGCAAGTTAAACGCGAATTAAAACAGCGCGAAAGCCAGGACCTGGCCAAGGCGCGCGAACAGATACTGGCCATCGCCCAAAGCGTGGGCGTGCCCTTGAAAGACCTGGTCGGCAGCGGCGCCGTCCGCGCCAAGACCGGCAGCGTGGCGCCACGCTACCGCAATCCGGCCGATGCCACGCAACTCTGGACCGGCCGCGGCCGCCAGCCGAAGTGGGTCAAGGACTGGCTGGAAGCCGGCAAAGACATCGCCGGCTTAAAGGTTTAAACTGCTCGCACTTTGTACACTCGGCGGCCGGATAGGCCGGCCGCCGGCTTCAACCCTCCTCGCATACACATTCCCACACTATGGTTTCTTTATCTAAAACGATCTTCAAGGCTTACGACATCCGCGGCATTATCGATAAAACCCTGGATGCGGGCGTCGCCCGCCAGATCGGCCAGGCCTTCGGCCAGGCCGCGCTGGCCAAAGGCGAAACGAAGGTCGTGATCGGCCGCGACGGTCGCCTGTCCGGCCCGGTGCTGACGGCGGCGCTGGCCGAAGGCCTGCAAGCGGCCGGTGTGGATGTGATCGACCTGGGCGTGGTGGCCACGCCGATGGTGTACTTCGGCACCAACGTGCTGGGCGCCGCGTCCGGCATCATGGTCACCGGCAGCCACAATCCGCCGGACTACAACGGCTTCAAGATGGTGCTGGCCGGCGAAGCGATCCACGGCGACGCCATCACCGCGCTGTACCAGCGCATCGTCGACCACGACGGTTCGTCGGCGGCCAACAAGGGCGCCTACAGCACCCACGACATCCGCGCCCAGTACCTGGAGCGCATCATCGGCGACGTCAAGCTGGCGCGTCCGATCAAGATCGCGGTGGACTGCGGCAACGGCGTGGCCGGCGCCTTCGCGGGCGACCTGTTCCGCGGCATGGGCTGCGAAGTGGTCGAGCTGTTCTGCGAAGTGGACGGCAACTTCCCCAACCACCATCCCGATCCCGCGCACCCGGAAAACCTGCAAGACCTGATCCGCTGCCTGCAGCAGACCGACGCCGAGCTGGGCATCGCCTTCGACGGCGACGGCGACCGCCTGGGCGTGGTCACCAAGGATGGCCAGATCATCTACCCGGACCGCCAGATGATGTTGTTCGCGGCCGACGTGTTGAGCCGCCATCCGGGGGAGCAGATCCTGTACGACGTCAAGTGCACCCGCCACCTGGCGCCGTGGATCAGCAAGCACGGCGGCGTGCCGCTGATGTACAAGACCGGCCACTCGCTGGTCAAGGCCAAGCTGCGCGAAACCGGCGCCCCGCTGGGCGGCGAGATGAGCGGCCACATCTTCTTCAAGGACCGCTGGTACGGTTTCGACGACGGCCTGTATTCCGGCGCCCGCCTGCTGGAGATCCTGACCCGCGAAACCGATCCGTCCAAGCTGCTGAACTCGCTGCCGCAATCGGACAGCACGCCCGAGCTGCACCTGCACCTGAACGAAGGCGAAAACGTCATCGTCATGGACAAGCTGCGCGCCGACGCCAAGTTCCCCGGCAATGTGCAGATCATCACCATCGACGGCCTGCGCGTGGAATACGAGGACGGTTTCGGCCTGGCGCGTTCGTCCAACACCACGCCGGTGATCGTGATGCGCTTCGAGGCCGAAACGCCGGCCGCGCTGGCGCGCATCCAGGGCCAGTTCAAGAGCGTGATCCAGGCTGCCAAGCCGGACGCGGAACTGCCGTTCTAAGCGCATGACGGCGCAAGCGGGCGGCCGCAAGCCGCTGAACATTTTGCTGGTGCGCGTCTCCTCGCTGGGCGACGTGCTGCACAACCTGCCGATGGTGGCCGATATCGCCCGCCATTTCCCGGACGCGAACATCGACTGGGTGGTGGAGGAGGGCTACGTCAGCCTGGTGCGGCTCAACGCCCGCGTGCGCACCATCATTCCGTTTGCGCTGCGGCGCTGGCGCAAGAGTCTCGGCAAGCCCGAGACCCGCGCCGAAATCAAAAGCTTTTTCCGTACCCTGCGCGAACAGCAGTACGACTATGTGTTCGACACGCAGGGCTTGCTCAAGACCGGCATCATCATGGGCGCGGCCCGGGTGGTGAAGGGCGGCCGCAAGGTCGGCCTGGCCAACGGCAGCGAAGGCTCCGGCTACGAGGGCGTCTCGCGCATCTTCCACAATCAAAGCATACCGACCGATCCGCGCACGCACGCGGTGGCGCGCGGCCGCCTGGTGGCCGGCGCGGCGCTGGGCTACGCGGTCGACACGCCGGCCGATTTCGGCCTGCCGGAAGTGTCGGCCAGCGAGCCGCGTCCGGACTGGATGCCGGCCGAAGCTTATGCCGTCTACTTCCACGGCACCGCGCGCGACCCGAAGAAGTGGGCGCCGGAGAACTGGATAGCGCTGGGCCGCGAACTGGCGCCCATGACCATCCTGCTGCCCTGGGGCTCGCCCAAGGAAAAGGCCGAAGCCGACGTGCTGGCCGCCGGCCTGCCGAACGCCCGCGTGCTGCCTAAATTGTCGATGGCCGATGCGATGCTGTTGGCGCGTCACGCCGGCCTGGTGATCGGCGTCGATACGGGATTGACCCATATCGCCGCTGCCTTCGTGCGGCCGACGGTGGAGATCTACGCCGATTCGCCGCGCTGGAAGACCGAGGGTAACTGGTCGCCGCGCATCATCAACCTGGGCGACCGCGGCACGCCGCCGTCGGTGGCCGAAGTATTGGCGGCGGCGCGCAGCCTGCTCGCGCAGTCATAATCGCCATGCGTATTTTCTATTCCGTGATGTGGTGCCTGGCCTTGCCGCTGGTGCTGACCCGCCTGTGGCTGCGCGGCCGCAAGGAACCCGGCTATCGCCAGCACTGGGGCGAGCGGCTGGGTTTCTACAGCGGCGCCGCCTCTGAGGCACAGACGCTGTGGGTACACGCCGTGTCGGTGGGCGAAACCCGCGCCGCCGAACCACTGATCGACGCTTTGCTGGCCGAGTATCCGCGCAGCCGCATCGTCCTCACCCACATGACGCCGACCGGGCGCGCCACCGGCAAGACGCTGTTCGCCAAACATGGCGCGCGGCTGGTGCAGTCGTATCTGCCGTATGACACGGCGACGATGGTGGGCAGCTTCATCAAACATTTCAAGCCTGCGGTCTGCATCCTGATGGAGACCGAGGTGTGGCCGAACCTGATCGCGGTATGCGGCAAGCGCGGCGTGCCGGTGGTGCTGGCCAACGCCCGCCTGTCGGAGCGTTCGCTGCGCAGGTCGCGCCGCTTCGGTTCCCTGCTGGTGGATGCCGCGCGCGGCATCTCGCTGGTCGCGGCGCAGACGGCGGCCGATGCGGAACGCGTGCGCTCGCTGGGCGTGCAGCGCGTGGAGATCACCGGCAGCATCAAGTTCGACGTGGTCGTGCCGGATGCGGCGCTGGCGATCGGCGCCGCGCTGCGCGGCGTGATCGGCGGCCGTCCGGTGCTGCTGTGCGCCAGCACGCGCGAGGGCGAGGAAGAGCTGATACTCGACGCCTTCCGCCAGCAGCGCGCGGGTTTGCCGTCCAATGTATTGCTGTTGATCGTGCCACGCCATCCGCAGCGATTCGATGAAGTGGAAAAAATGGTCGGCGCGCATGGCCTGAACGTGCAGCGCCGCAGCAAGCTGGCGCTGGACGGCGGCGATGCCGCGCTGCCCGGCTTTGTCGACGTGCTGCTGGGCGATTCGATGGGCGAGATGTTCGCTTACTACGCGGCCTGCGACGTGGCCTTCGTCGGCGGCAGCCTGCTGCCGTTGGGCGGCCAGAACCTGATCGAGCCGGCGGCGCTGGGCAAGCCGGTGCTGATCGGAACGCACACCTTCAACTTCGCGCTGGTGACGGAAGACGCGCTGGCTGCGGGCGGCGCGCAACGCGTCGCCGACGCGGCGCAGCTGATGTCCGCCGCAGGGCGCCTGCTGAACGACGAAGCGGCGCGCGCGGCGATGGGCCGCAACGCGCTGGCCTTCGCCAACCAGCATCGCGGCGCCACCCGCCGCACGCTGGCGCTGTTGCCGGCGCTGGTTAAACTTTAACTCGCCAGCTCCGTCTCTTCGGCGTAGCGCAGCACCGTCGAGTGCTGGCGGCAGAAGCGCGTCGCCGCCTTGTAGCCGATATCGAACAGGAACTGCATGTTCGACGTCGACCAGTCCATCGTGTTCGGCATATGGTCGTCCGGCACGGCGGCCATCAACTCCAGCTTGAGCAGTCGGCGTTTCGGCAGGCCGGTCTTGCGGTCGGTGTTGTGTTCCAGCTCGAACAGGCGGATCTGGTTCTGCGAAATCTTCACCAGCGGCGTGATCATCGAACCGACCCACGCGTCGTACAGATTGCGCGGCTTGCGCAGCAGGCGTTCGTCGCCGAGGATGTCGAGCACGATCAGCGTGTCGGTGTCGTGGTGCTCGCCTTTGCCTTCGATGAAGGGATCGAAGTTCAGCGTTTCCAGCGCGGCGCCTTCGATGTAGTCCTCGCCGTCGATTTCGGTCGGCGCGTACAGGAAGGGGAAGGACAGCGCGGCGCGCACATGTTCGGCCTTGATTTCGTGCTTGTCCCAGATCGTCATGCGATGCTGGTTCAGGTTGTAGGCGTTGATGTAGAACTCCGGCTTCATGCTGGCGATGGCGGAGAAATCGACCGCGCCTTCCAGGAACGGCGCATGTGCGCACAGGCCCAGGCTCTTGGCCGACAGATTGGACGGCGACATGGTCGACATCAGCAACTGGGTCCAGTCGGTCCACGGCACCGAGCCCTGGGCGAACACGTTTTGCATCGCACCAAACACCGGATGGCTGTTCGATGGCGCGAAGGCGTTGCGAAAGGCGTCCGCCTCCTGGCCTGGCTTGTGGAAGATCTTGTAATTGACCGGCATCATCTTGTAGATGCTGTCGGAGACGCCGGTATCGGCCCAGCGTTTCAGCGCTTCGCGCGGCGAGCCTTCCAATGGCGCCGCGTACAGCAAGCCCATCAGAACACCCGCTCCGGAAGCGGAAATCACATCGAATTCGACCTCCTGGTCGAGGAAGGCAGCCAGCGCGCCGGCGATCAGGGGCGAGTTCGGCGCGCCTCCACCCAAGACCAGGCCGGTCTTCTTTTTCATGGTTTGTTGCATTTGATTTATCCTTTATGCTGCAGTGCAACGGAAGTTATCACGATAAATTCCATGCAGCAACTTTTATTATGAAATGAAGGATATTTGCGGAACGGATAACTGTCTTTTCTTTATGTTGATTCCGGCGGACGGCCCAGCATGCGCTTCAGCGTGGCGTCTTTGTCGATGAGGTGGTGTTTGAGCGCGGCGGCGGCATGCAGCACGATCAGCGTGAGCAGCAGGTAGCCGAGGAAGCCGTGCATCGTCTGGCCGAGGTCGGACCACTGGACGCTGAGCGGAATGGCCTGGTCGCCACGGTGGTGGCTGGGGAAAATCTCCCAGCCGAAGATGCCAAAGCCATGGCCGCTGGCGCCGGAGTAGAGCATGCCGGTCAACGGCAGCACCACGGTCAGGATCAGCAGCACCACATGGGCCGCACCGGCTGCGGCAGGCCATTGCGCCAGCGCCAGGCCAGCCGCGCCAAGATCGCCACGAAGACCAGCAGGCCTATCGATTTGTGGATGTCGTACAGATGCCAGGATTCCGTCTCGACCATGTAAATGCCGAGCGCGATCAAGCCGATAATGCTGACCGCCACCAGCCAATGCAGAACGATGGTGGTGCGGCTGAATTTTTGTGTGGTGTCCATCGCGACAAGGTACGTTGCGGCATCTTGGTATACTCAAAGGCTGACGAAGAGCGTCCTGCGGAGGGAGCATGAAGACTACATTCAAGCCCATAAATCAAGCTGAATTGATGGAATTACTTGAGGCACAAAAATCTCGAGTGGCGCGCGCATTCGGTTTGAAAGAAGGATGGCATCTGGTCGTTCATCGCGGCAGAACAGCGAAGGCGCTGGCCCTGGAAGATGGTAGTTTGCGGATATTCACGACGCTGGAGACCCTGGACGATTATCTTCGCGATCATGGAATACCGTACTTTTTGGTCGATGTTAGCAAACTTGACCGCACTACCAATGATCCTGCGGTTGCAGAGAGACTGCGTGAGACTCAAAAAAACGAAGAACATAATGCGTGGTTCCGTCAGCAAGTGCAGGAGGCACTGGACGACCCTGGTCCGAGCATTCCCCATTCAGTTGTAGAGGAAAAATTCGCCGCGCGACGCGCCGAGCTTTTAAAGAAGCTTTCCAAGGTCTGAGCGATGATCGCGCACTGGACGACTCGTGCAGTGCGGGACAGGGAGCGCCTGTTCGATTTCATTGAGTCGCGTAGCATTCAAGGCGCGATCTCGATGGATAGGAAAATCGGGCGAGCAGCAGAGCTGCTTGCTGACTTTCCGTCGCTGGGTCACAAAGGCCGAATAAAGGGAACGTTTGAATTTCGCGTGGCAGATCAAATCGTCCTGGTCTATCAAGTTCGGCCGAAGTTGCAAGTGATGGAAATCGTGCGGCTCATTCACACACGTCAAGATTCATAGCGATCAAGCTTGAACGTTATGCAAACAGCACCGGCAACTCCTGCGCGCGCTTGCGCAACAGGTTCTTGGCTTCCTCGTATTCGGGGTAGATCAGGCCGACCGTGTTCCAGAACTGCGCGCTGTGGTTCATCTCCAGGATGTGCGACAGTTCGTGCGCGATCACGTAGTCGATCAGCGGCTGCGAGAAGTGGATCAGCTTCCAGTTCAGGCGGATCTTGCGGTCCACCGTGCAGGAACCCCAGCGCGTGCCGGCCGACGACAGGCCGAACGAGTGATAACGCACCCCCAGCCGCTCCGCAAACACGTCCAGCCGCTGCTCGAACAGCACCTTGGCTTCCTGCTGATACCAGGACTTGACCCGCTCCTTGAGCAGTGTCTCGGTGGCGCCGGGCACCAGCACCATCGACAGCTCGCGCGTGGCCGGGTTGTAGCTGCTGCGATTGCGTCCGCCCACCAGCAGCCGCAGCGTGATGTCGGCGCCCAGGTAGGGCAGCTGCGCGCCGTCCACCCACTCCACCGGCGGCTTCTCCAGCCGCGCCGCGCGGCGTTCGCGGCGTTCTTTCAGCTTGCTCAGTATCCAGTGCTGCTTGGTGCGGATGGCGTTGTCGATTTCGGCGATGCTGATGCGCTTGGGCGCGGTCACGCGCAGACCCTCGTCGTCGATCATGAAGCCGATCGAGCGCCGGGTCGAACGGCGCAGCGAATATTCCAGCACGAAGTCACCCACCATCAGCTGGCGCTTGGGCAGCTGGTCGGATGGCGGAGGCGTCTGCGCGCGCGGCTTGACCGGCACGGCGGTCTGCGGCGGCGCCACGTAGGGCGAAACGGGAGGAGGGGTATTCGAGGTGGGCGAGGTCGGAATCGACCATACCGGTGCGGTGTACACCGGCTTGAGAGACGACTGCGCCTCCCGTCCAAACAGGTCCAGTTGGCTGGCGTCGTCTTTCGGCGACGCCGGCTTCACCAGCGTGGCTAGATCATCTAGCCAGCGTTGTAGGCGTGGGGCGAAATGACGCGCATTTCTGATTCTATCCAATTTTCCACCTGTTGCATCATGCTGTCCGGGGTCTGGCCTTCCGGCGAAATCGGTTTGCCTATCGATACTGTAACAAGGCCGGGCCGCTTGATGAAAGAATTTTTTGGCCAGCACTCGCCGGAGTTGTGCGCAATCGGCACAACCACGGCGCCGGTCTCGATCGCCAGGCGCGTGCCGCCGCTCTTGTACTTGCCCGCCTTGCCGACCGGGATGCGGGTGCCTTCCGGGAACATGATGATCCACTGGCCGTCGGCCAGGCGACGCTTGCCGTGGCGGACCACGTCCATGAAGGCGTTCTTGCCCTGCTTGCGGTCGATCGGGATCATGCGCAGCAGCGCCATCGCCCAGCCGAAGAAGGGAATGTAGAGGATCTCCTTCTTGAACACGAACACCAGCGGGCGCGGCATGTTAGGCAGCAGGAAGATGGTCTCCCATGCCGACTGGTGCTTCGACAGCACGATGGCCGGCGCGTCCGGGAAGTTCTCGGCGCCCTTGATTTTGTAGCGGATGCCGCAGATGACCTTGAGGCACCAGATCATGAAGACGTTCCAGCGCGCGGTGACGAAGAAGCGTTTGTTGTACGGCAGCGGCGCGACCAGGAAGCACACGCAGGCCCAGACGATGGTCGATACCACCATGACGATGGTGAAGATCAGGGAACGCAGAAACAAGACGGGATGACCCAATGCAGACTCCAAAACTGTTTAGCTAACGACGTGCAGCGCCGGCGGGGCGCTGGTTTTCAGCAGGTGATTGACCATCGCGGCCAGGTCGGGGAAGACCATGGTGCCCGGTGGCAGGCCACCCGTGGCCTGGGTTTTCTCGCCCTTGCCGGTCAGGACCAGGTAAGGCACGCAGCCGCTGACATAGCCGGCTTGCAGGTCGCGCAGCGAATCGCCGACGGTCGGCACGCCTTTCAGGCTGATTTTATAACGTTGCGAGATTTCCGTGAACATGCCCGGCTTGGGCTTGCGGCAATCGCAGCTGTCGACCGCGGCGTGCGGGCAGAAGAAGATGGCGTCGATGCTGGCGCCCACTTGCTGCGCCAGGTTGTGCATCTTCTGGTGGATCGCGTTCAGGATCGTCATGTCGAAGAACTCGCGGGCGATGCCCGACTGGTTCGACGCCACGACCACCCGATAACCCGCCTGGTTCAGGCGGGCGATCGCTTCGAGCGAGCCGGGGACCGGGATCCACTCGGCCGGCGACTTGATGAAGTCCGGCGAATCGTGGTTGATGACGCCGTCGCGATCGAGGATGATCAGTTTCATGGACGGCCCACCCATTTAGGCCGCCAGCTTCGAAATGTCGGCCACGCGGTTCATCATCCCGTGCAGCGACGACAGCAAGGCCAGGCGGTTGTTGCGCAGGGCGACATCCTCGGCCATCACCATCACGTCGTTGAAGAAGGCGTCGACTTCCTCGCGCAGCTGGGCCAGCGTTTTCAGCGTGCCGGCGAAGTCGCCCTGGTTGAAGGCGGCGTCGATTTCCGGCAGCACGCGCACCACGGCGGCGTTGAGGTTCTTCTCGGCGGCGTCCTGCAGCAGCGCGACGTTGACGCCGCTGTTGCCGGCTGCGGCCAGCGCTTCCTCGTTCTTTTTCAGGATGTTGGTGATGCGCTTGTTGGCGGCGGCCAGCGAGGCCGATTCCGGCAGCGCGGCGAAGGCTTGCACGGCCTCCAGGCGCTGCACGATGTCGTCCAGGCGGTCCGGGTTCTGGGCCACGACAGCTTCGATCTCGTTCGGCGAGAAGCCGCGCTCGCGCAGGATGCCGCGCAGGCGGTCGATCATGAAGGTGTAGACGTCGGCCGACGGGTCCTTGAAGTCGACGATAAACTTGAACATCTGCGCCGCGTTCGACAGCAGTTGGTTGACCGAAATCGGCAGGCGTTTCTCGACCAGCATGCGCAGCACGCCCAGCGCGTGGCGGCGCAGCGCGAACGGGTCCTTGTCGCCGGTCGGCGCCAGGCCGATGGCCCAGATGCCGATCAGGGTTTCCAGCTTGTCGGCCAGGGCAACGGCAGTGCCGGTGACCGTGGTTGGCAAGGCGTCGCCGGCAAAGCGCGGCTGGTAGTGCTCGGACGCGGCCAGCGCCACATCTTCCGGCTCGCCGTCGTTGCGGGCGTAGTAGGTGCCCATGATGCCTTGCAGCTCAGGGAACTCGCCGACCATCTCGGTGACCAGGTCGGCCTTCGACAGCTTGGCGGCGCGGATCGCCAGCGAGGCTTCGCCGCCGATCAAGGTGGCGATGTGGCCGGCCAGCGCCGCGACGCGTTCGCCGCGCGCGCCCTGGGAGCCCAGCTTGTTGTGATAGACGATCTTGTCCAGCAGCGGCAGGCGCGATTCCAGCGTCTTCTTCTTGTCCTGCTCGAAGAAGAACTTGGCGTCGGACAGGCGCGGACGCACCACGCGCTCGTTGCCGTCGATGATGGCGGTCGGCGTGTCGGTGGCGATGTTGGAGACGATCAGGAAGCGCGAACGCAGCTTGCCGTTGGCGTCGGTCAGCGCGAAGTATTTCTGGTTGGTCTGCATGGTCAGGATCAGGCATTCCTGCGGCACGGCCAGGAACTCTTCCTCGAACTTGCACTCGTAGACCACCGGCCATTCGACCAGCGCGGCCACTTCGTCCAGCAGCGCTTCAGGCATCAGCACCTGGTCGGCGCCGGCCTTGGCCAGCAGCTCGGCGCGGATTTTCTCTTTGCGCTCTTCAACGCCGGCCAGTACCTTGCCTTCGCTCGCCAGCGTGGCGGCGTAGCTGTCGGCGTTGGCGATGGTGATCATGCGCTGGCCCGGTGCGGTCAGGAAGCGGTGGCCTTCGCTGACGTTCGACGCGGTCAGGCCCAGCAGGGTCAGTGGCAGCACGCTGGCGCCGTGCAGCGCGATCAGGCTGTGCGCCGGACGCACGAACTGCACGGTGGCGCCGTCCGGACGCTGGTAGCTCATCGCCTTAGGAATCGGCAGCTTGGCGATCGATTCTTCCAGCGCCGTTTGCAGGCCCGCTTGCAGCGCGCTGCCGGCGGCGGTGTAGGTGTAGAAGAAGCTTTCGGCCTTGCCGTCCTGCGCGCGTTCCAGGTCGGCCACGGTCAGGTCGGGGAAGCCCAGCGCGGCCAGTTTCTTGGCCAGCGGCGGCGTGCCGTTGCCGGCGGCGTCCAGCGCCACCGACACCGGCAGCACTTTTTCGCGGATAGCCTTGTCCGGCGAGGTGGCGCGCACCTTGGTGATGGAGACGGCCAGGCGGCGCGGCGAGGCGTACGGGGTGGCGACGCTGTCGGCTTCCAGGAAGTCGCGCGATTTCAGGCCGTTGACGATGCCGTCCGCGAAAGCCTTGCCCAGTTTGGCGAGCGCCTTCGGCGGCAGTTCTTCGGTCAGTAGTTCGATGAGCAGAGTTTGAGTCATATTATTTATATCGTTTTATTCGGCGGCGGCGATGGCGGCGGCGGGGGCCATAGGGAAGCCCAGGCGTTCACGCGAATCGTAGTAGGCTTGCGCGACCAGGCGCGACAGGGCGCGCACGCGGCCGATGTAGGCGGCGCGTTCGGTCACGGAGATGGCGCCGCGCGCGTCGAGCAGGTTGAAGCTGTGCGAGGCCTTCATGATCTGCTCGTACGCAGGCAGGGTCAGTTGCAGCTCGATCAGGCGCTTGGCTTCCGATTCGTGGTTGTTGAACTGGGCGAACAGCAGCTCGGTGTTCGAGTGCTCGAAGTTGTAGGCCGACTGTTCCACTTCGTTCTGGTGGAAGACGTCGCCGTACTTCAGCGTCTTGGTCTCGCCATTCTCTTCCCAGGTGGTCCACACCAGGTCGTACATATTCTCGACGCCCTGCAGGTACATGGCCAGGCGTTCGATGCCGTAGGTGATTTCGCCCAGCACCGGCTTGCAATCGAGGCCGCCCACTTGCTGGAAGTAGGTGAACTGCGTCACTTCCATGCCGTTCAGCCAGACTTCCCAACCCAGGCCCCAGGCGCCCAAGGTT
This sequence comes from Duganella sp. GW821-FHT07G03, assembly GCF_059418605.1. Classification (NCBI taxonomy): domain Bacteria; kingdom Pseudomonadati; phylum Pseudomonadota; class Betaproteobacteria; order Burkholderiales; family Oxalobacteraceae; genus Duganella; species Duganella sp. GW821-FHT07G03. The sequence continues at coordinate 175,449 of NZ_JBWKQE010000005.1, read as the reverse complement.
GGCGACTCCCAGTCGTCCTCGACGAAGCGGACGTCGTTCTGCTTCAGGTCCAGGCCCAGCGCTTCCAGCGAACCCAGGTACAGGTCCAGGATGTTTTCCGGGGCCGGCTTCATCACCACCTGGTACTGGTAGTAGTGCTGGCCGCGGTTGGGATTCTCGCCGTAGCGGCCGTCCTTCGGGCGGCGCGACGGCTGCACGTAGGCCGCGCGCCAAGGCTCCGGGCCGATCGCGCGCAGGAAGGTGCCGGTGTGGAAGGTGCCGGCGCCGACTTCCATGTCGTAGGGCTGGAGCAGGGCGCAGCCTTGCTTGTCCCAGTAGGTTTGCAAGGTCAGGATAATTTGTTGAAATGTCAGCATCTTGTGTGGTCGGTGGCGCAGCCCATGGGCGCGCGGTTGCAGTTTCGCTAAAGGGGCAATTTTAGCGGGTTTTACAGGGAGCCTGTAGAGATTAAGCGGCTTTGGGCTGGTTTTTTGCGCGCCTGGCCCAAAACCAGGCGCCGGCCAGCGACAGCGCGGCCAGCGCCAGGAACAGCTTGTTCCCCCACAGGATGTACGGGGTGCTGCCGCCCATGCCCTGCACCGAGGCCGCCAGCGCTCCGTAGGTGTTCACGGGCAGCTGCTGGACCACCCTGCCTTCGCCATTGATGATGGCGGTGGCGCCGGTGTTGGTCGCCCGCAGCATCGGGCGGCCGGTCTCCAGCGTGCGCATCTGCGAGATCTGCAAATGCTGGGGGATGGCGATGGTGTCGCCAAACCAGGCCAGGTTCGAGACATTGAGCAGCATGGTGGCCGCTTTCTGGCCCTGCGCCGGCTTGTTCAGCTGGTCGGCGATCTCTTCGCCGAACAAGTCTTCGTAGCAGATGTTCGGCAGCACGCGCTGGTCCTTGATAGTGAACGAGGGCTGGATGTCGCGGCCGCTGGTCTGGTCGCCCAGCGGGATCGACATCAGGTTGACGAACCAGCGGAAGCCGAGCGGAATGAACTCGCCATACGGCACCAGGTGGTGCTTGTCGTAGCGGTAGTAGTTCGATCCCAGGCGCGAGGGGATGCCGATCACGCTGTTGAAGTAGGCGGTCTGGCTGTCGGCCAGCGGGATGCCCAGGATCAGGTTGCTGTTGGTCTTGTTCAGGAACTGGGCGATGCCGGGCAGGTAGTCGGGCGGCAGCTGCTGCGGCAGCATGACGATGGCCGTCTCCGGCGTGGCGATCAGGTCGGCCGGGGCCGCCGTGATGGCGTCCTGGTACAGCTTGAGCGCCGACATCACGCGCGAGCCGTTGAATTTTTCGTCCTGCGGGATATTCCCTTGCAGCAGGCGCACCGAGATCGGCTTGCCTTCCGGGTAGGTCCAGTGCAGCAAGCCCAGGGCGACGCCGGCCACCGAGATGGTGACGATCAGCCCGGCCGCGCGCAGGCGCGTGCGGTGCAGCAGCAACAGCAGGGCGCCGGCGATCACCGCCGCCAGCCAGCCCAGGCCGTACATGCCGATCACCGGCGCGTAGCCGGCCAGCGGGCTGTGGTTGTGGGCATAGCCGGCCGACAGCCACGGGAAGCCGGTGAACAGCCATCCCCGCAGCCATTCGAACAGCGACCACATGGCCGGCAGCACCAGCAGGTTGGCGGCCGGCAGCGGCAGCGCCCAGCGCTTGCGCAGCCAGGCCGCCGTGCCCATCGCCAGCGCCACGTAGAAGCCCATGGCCCAGGCCAGCAGCAGCACGGCGGCGGCGGCCAGCGGCGCCGCCATGGCGCCGTAGGTGTGCAGGGAAACGTAGAGCCAGTGGGTGCCGGCGGCGGTCCAGCCGAAGCCGAAGGCCCAGCCGATTAGGCCGGCGGCCTTGACGTCGCTGCTGCGCAGCACCTGGTAGAACAAGGTCGCCAGGCCGAGGATTTCCAGCGGCCACCAGCCGAACGGCGCGAAGGCGAACACGCACAGCGCGCCGGCCACGGCGGTGATGGCCATGCGGCCACGGGTGGAGCGTTGCGGCTTGGGAGGATCGTTCGGGTTGGCGCGGCGAAAACGCATTATGCGTCGTCGCCGGCGTCAGCGGCGGCCGGCAGTTTTTCCACCAGCAGCACGTGGATCTGGCGGGCGTCGGCGCGCAGCACTTCGAAGCGCAGGCCTTCCATGTCGAACACGTCGCCCTTGTGCGGCATGCGCGCCAGGTGCTTGGCGACCAGGCCGCCGATGGTGTCGACGTCGTCGTCCGGCAGCGCGGTGTCGAGTTCTTCGTTGAATTGTTCGATCTCGGTCAGCGCCTTGATGCGCCAGCGCGGGCCGTACACGCCTTCCTTGATCGACAGGATGTTGTCCTCTTCCTCGTCGAAGTCGTATTCGTCCTCGATGTCGCCGACGATCTGTTCCAGCACGTCTTCGATGGTGATCAGGCCGGCCACGCCGCTGTATTCATCGACCACGATGGCCATGTGATTGTGGTTGGCGCGGAAGTCGCGCAGCAGCACATTCAGGCGTTTCGATTCGGGGATGAAGATGGCGGGGCGCAGCATGTCGCGCACGTCGAACGATTCCTCGGCGTAGTAGCGCAGCAGGTCTTTCGCCAGCAGGATGCCGATCACCTTGTCGCGCTCGCCTTCGATGGCGGGGAAGCGCGAGTGGGCGGTGGCCAGCACTTGCGGCATCCACTCCTCGATCGGCTTGGAGATGTCGATGACATCCATCTGCGAGCGGGGAATCATGATGTCGCGGGCGGACAGATCCGACACCTGGAACACGCCTTCGATCATCGACAGGGCGTCGGCGTCGATCAGGTTGCGTTCGTGGGCGTCATGCAGAACTTCGAGCAGTTCCGCGCGGTTCTCTGGCTCTGGGGATATCAGTGCGGTCAGGCGTTCAAACAGTGACCGATGGGGTTTGGCGTCAGTCTTGACGCCACTAGAGTGCTCTTGCATAGGAGGCGTGAGCCGTTGTTTCGAAGGGGTATAGGATACACCAAATGGGGAGGCGGAGCCGTTTTTGTCAAAAAGACAGCTCCGTCCGCTCAGTCGGCGTAGGGATCGGCGTAGCCGAGGCCGGCCAGGATGTCGGTTTCGATGCCTTCCATCTCGGCCGCTTCCTCGTCGTCCATGTGGTCGTAGCCCTGGGCGTGCAGCACGCCGTGGACGATCAGGTGGGCGGCGTGTTCTTCCACGGTTTTCTTTTGCTCGGCCGCTTCACGTTCCAGCACGTCGGTGCAGAGGATGATGTCGGCCTGGGTCGGCGCGTCGTCCGCCATCTCTTCACCTTCGTTGTAGGCGAAGGTCAGCACATTGGTGGCGTAGTCCTTCTCGCGGTAGTCGCGGTTCAGGGCGCGGCCTTCCTCGGCGTCGACGAAGCGTATCGTCAGTTCGGCCGGCGCGAACAGCGCGGCCTGCACCCAGCGGCGTATCTTCGGACGGGTGATGCTTTCCTGCAGGCGGGCGTCGGGATATTGCACCGACAGCGTCAGTTTATTTTTTACGGACATTTTTGAGGGCTGTGGCTTTGAGGAGGGGAGCGATTTCCGCTTCGTGGTTGTGCGCCGTTTCGTAGGCGTCGACGATGCGCGCCACCAGCGGGTGACGCACCACGTCCTCGCTGTTGAAGTGGCTGAAGGCGATGCCGCGCACATCCTTCAGCACCTGGACCGCGTCGACCAGGCCGCTCTTCTGGCTCTTGTGCAGGTCGACCTGGGTGACGTCGCCGGTGATCACGGCCTTGCTGCCGAAGCCGATGCGGGTCAGGAACATCTTCATCTGCTCGACGGTGGTGTTCTGCGCCTCGTCCAGGATGACGAAGGCGTGGTTCAAGGTGCGGCCGCGCATATAGGCCAGCGGCGCGATCTCGATCACCTGCTTCTCGAACATTTTCTGCGTGCGGTCAAAGCCCAGCAGGTCGTACAGCGCGTCGTACAGCGGGCGCAGGTAGGGATCGACCTTTTGCGCCAGGTCGCCCGGCAGGAAGCCCAGGCGCTCGCCCGCCTCGACCGCGGGACGGGTCAGGATGATGCGCTTGACGGCGTCGCGTTCCAGCGCGTCGACCGCGCAGGCCACCGCCAGGTAGGTCTTGCCGGTGCCGGCCGGGCCGACGCCGAAGCTGATGTCGTGCTCCAGGATGTTGCGCAGGTAGCGGATCTGGTGCGGCGTGCGGCCGCGCAGGTCGGCGCGGCGGGTCTTGAGGATCGGACTGTTGATGTCGGGCTCGACGAACGGCGTCTCGACCGCGCGCGGCTGGTCCGGCGCCGCCGGCATGGCGGCCGCGGCCAGGCCGGCGCGCTGCTCGACCAGGGCCAGCTGCACTTCCTCGATCGGCACGATCTTGTTGGCGACCGCGTAGAACTGTTCGAGGATCTGCACCGCCCGTTCGGCGTTGTGGCCGCTGACGATGAACTTCTCGCCGCGACGGAAGATGGTGACGTCCAGCGCGGCGGAAATCTGGCGCAGGTTTTCGTCGAGGGGGCCGCACAGATGGGCCAGACGCGCGTTATCGAGCGGTTCCGGGACAAAGTAGTGCGGCTGGACTGGTGTTTTGGTTTTCAATGGGATGCTTTATGAGAGAGGCCGGCAGTGCCGGCACAGGCGATAGTTTAACGTAATTTGCCGCCGCCAGATGCGATAGGGCTTGATTTCAAGCACCTGAGCTTCTACAGTGAAAGAGTAGCCTGCCGGCAATTTCTAGTGGAGGGTTTCATGGCGGCGAATGTGATTTCATCCTCGCGCATCAGCACCCCGCTCGACAGCGTGCAGGCGGCCAACCAGCGCGAAACCCGCGCCCACCGCGAGCAGCAGCGCGCCCAGCAGGCGAGCTCGGCCGAGAGCGTCGGGCGCGAACAGCGCAGCAACGGCGCCGAACGCGCGGTGCAGACCCGCGTGGAAAAAAATACCGACACCCAGCGCAGCCGCGCCCAGGCCAATGACGACGCCACCGCGCTGCAGCGCCGCGCCGCCCAGGCCGCCGACAAACACGCCGAACAGGAGCGCCGCCAGGGCGAGAAAACCCTGGGCCGCCACATCGACACCACCGCCTGATTGCGTCCCACCTGAGCCCCGTCCCCCGCCTGTAAAGACGAACTTGCTTTGTGTAACAGTTTCCTACAAGTTCTTGCGTGCGACACCCTCCAGCCCCATGTGATGAAATAGCATTGTTGCTAAGGTTTCTAGCCGGCGATTGATGTCGAACAATCTTCGCTCGACGGAAAACGGCAGGAACAGGCCCTTTTGAGCATAGAATAATCTTGCACGAAAGGCAATCAGCTGGGCCGGAAAACTTAGGCTGAGGAATCTAAGTTGTCCTTAAGTTCAGGCCTGCACACTTCATTCACCCAACCAACGAGGATCACCATGGCACATCACGCACTTGCTTCCCAGGAAAGCTACAATCCCAACCATCTCCTGGACATCTTGCTCGGCAAGATGCAACTGAAAAACGACGCCGCGCTGTCGCGCCTGCTGGAAGTCGCGCCGCCGGTCATCAGCAAGATCCGCCACCACCGCTTGCCGGTCGGCGCCTCGCTGCTGATCCGCATGCACGAAGTGACCGGCATGAGCATCCGCGACCTGCGCGACCTGATGGGCGACCGCCGCACCAAGTACCGCCTGTCCGACGCCCAGGGCCGTCCAAAGCCAGAAGAGCGCACCGAAAAGGCCGAGGCCGGAAACTACGCGCGTCACTAATGCGCCCGCACGCTCGCACCTGCCGTTGCCGGGCTTGAGTTGAAGCCGGCCGGCAGGGAGCGCGTTCAGCTCAGCAGCACCATTGAAATTTCTTCATATTGCAGTTCCGTCTCGCGGAACAATTGCAGATAGATTTCCTCATCGAGGCCCAGCGCAGTCCAGGCCACGGTGGACACAGGCGGGACCAGATCGTCCTGCACCTGCGCCAGATCGAGCGCATGCACGATGGCGTCGGCCACATGAATAATGGCGGCCAGGAACCCTGCGCCCGGCGCTTCCGGGTCGTGATGGCCGCCGATGGCCAGCCGCATCGTATCGGAAAAATTCCAGTGCTCCGCCAGGGCCAGCCCGGCGTCGACATGATCGACGCCCAGCACGGTACGCTCCGCGTCCAGCAGATAACAATCGTGGGCGTCGCGGTAGGCCAGGGTTTCCGAATACTGGTTCGGGAAGCAGGACACCAGCACCAGCCGGCCGATATCGTGCAGCAGGCCGGCCGTGAAGGCGTAGTCCTGGTTGAAGCGCATCTGCCGCGCCAGCACCTTGGCGCAGGCGGCGGTGGCGATCGAGTGGCGCCAGAAGGCCTTGTGGTCGAAGCCGGGGCAATGGCTCTCGGCGAAGCAGCCGGTGACGGCCGCCGCCGTGATCAGGTTGCGCGTGGTCTGGAAGCCCAGGTAGGTGATCGCCTGCTGGATGGTGGTCACCTTGACCTGCAGGCCGTACAGCGAGGAGTTGGCCAGGCGCAGCGTCTTGGCCGTCAGCGCCTGGTCGTAGGACACCTTCTTGGCCAGCACCGAGATGTCGACATCGTCCTGGTCGATGCTGTTGAGCAGCTCCATCACCACCGCCGGCAGCGAAGGCAGGTCGTCCAGCGTGCGGACGACGTCGTCGTAACTGAGGGTATTACTCATGCTCGGGGGTCTCCGGTAAGCCCAGGCGGAAGTCCGATACGAAGCGGCGCAGCAGCGCGGTGGCCCAGTCGCTGTCGCTGTCGGCGTCGTTTTTACGGAACAGGTGGGCGATGCGCGCCGCGTGGTGCTCCAGCGTCGCCTGCGCCACTTCCGGCGATACTTCGTCTTTCAGGATGGGCAGGATGGCGATGCCGTGGCGCGGCATCAGCGCCAGCATGGCTTCGGTCAGCAGCGTGCCTTGGGGCAGCAGCACATGGCCTTGCATGTCCAGCAGCACGTCCGACAGGACCATGCCCGGCCTTACCTCCGCCAGCGTCAGTTGATGATAATTGCCTGTCATGATGCCCTCCCGGTTTGCCACCTCGTCTACATTGCCCGATCTTACCATTGCGGGCAAGCAAAGTCTGCCGCGGCGGCATGACGATGGGGGCCACAACTTGCCAAGTCGCATGTCATACCGTACATTGGGACGTTGCCGTCAATTCCATCAATGCACGGAGGTTGGTCGATGTTTGGTATCCAAGGCCGCTTGACGCTGCTTTTCGTGGTCATCGTGACCCTGGTGTTGGGCATTTCCGGCACCTACGCCCAGTACAGCCTCGGCCACGAGCTGGAAGTGAGCAGCCAGCGGCTGCGCCAAGGCGTGCTGACCCGTTTGCAAACCAGCTTGCCGTCGGCGCTGTGGGACCTGGACAAGGCCAAGGTCGACAACATCGTCGCCGCCGAGATGCTGCCGCCGGAACTGGTGTCGATCCGCGTCTACGACACCTCGGTCGGCCTGTTCTCCGGCAAACTGCGCAATGAAAACGGCAGCGTCAGCTCGATCGAGAACGACGCCGCCGTCGGCGGCTCGCCGGTGGTGGCCGACCTGGCCTACCGCGATTCCGGCGCCGCCGGCGCCTCGCTCAAGCCGGTCATCGTCGGCCGCGTGGTGGTCAACTTCAGCCGCGCGCAGATCGACGCCACGCTGGCGGCCGAGGTGCGCCGCAAGGTCACCGAGGTGCTGCTGCTGGACCTGATCCTGGTGGCGGCGCTGGCGCTGTCGCTGCGCATCGTGTTCGATCCGCTCAAGCGCCTGCGCGACGGCCTGTTCGACCTGGCCACGCGCGGCAGCGACGAGGTGGAGGAGTTGCCCGACAGCCGGCACGACGAGCTCGGCGAGGTCATCCGCGGCTTCAACGCCATCCAGCGCAAGGTCAAGTCGAACATCCAGCGCATCCGCGAGGCCGAGGACGAGGCGCGCAAGTCGGCCCAGACCACCGCCAAGGCGCTCGACGACCTGCGCCGCACGCAGGAATCGCTGCTGCAGGCCGAGCGGCTGGCCTCGCTGGGCGGCCTGGTGGCCGGCGTCGCCCACGAGATCAACACCCCGGTCGGCATCGCGCTGACCAGCGCCTCGGTGCTGATGGAGGCGACCGAGAAGGTGCACCAGTCTGTCGCCAGCGGCAATATCAAGAAATCCGACATCATGCGCTACCTGGAAACGGCGGCCGAGAGCACCCGCCTGATCATGAACAACGCCTACCGCGCGGCCCACCTGATCCACAGCTTCAAGCAGATCGCGGTCGACCAGGTCAGCGAGGCGCGCCGCCGCTTCGAGCTGCGCGACTATATCAACGAGGTGGTGTCGAGCCTGCAGCCCAAGCTGAAGAAGACCCGCATCACGGTGACCATCGCCTGCCCGCCGGACATCATGCTCGACAGCTATCCCGGCGCGCTGGCCCAGGTGATCACCAACCTGACGCTCAATTGCGTCGAGCACGCCTTCGACGCGGGCGACGAGGGCCGCATCACCATCGGCGTGGCGCAGCAGGCCGACTGGATCGAGATGCAGGTGGTGGACGACGGCAAGGGCATCCCGCCGGACATGCTGGACAAGGTGTTCGACCCCTTCGTCACCACCCGGCGCGGCCAGGGCGGCACCGGCCTCGGCCTCAATATCGTGTTCAACTTGATCGCCAAGCAGTTTGGCGGCACCATTACCGTCTCCAGCATCCTGGGGCAGGGCGCCAGCTTCGTGCTGCGCATGCCATGCGTCACGCCGGTCGACGACCCGGCCGCGCTGCAAGCCGATGCCCGTCTCCACAATTGAAAGGTCAGCAATGCCCAAAATCAGCGGTGAATTCAACGTCAAGATGGCGCCCGAAACCATGTCGCCCATGGCGGCCGAGAGCGGCATCGGCCGCATGTCGCTCGACAAGCACTACCACGGCGCGCTGGACGCCTCCGGCGCCGGCGAGATGCTGGCCTATATGGATCGCGAACTGGGTTCCGGCGCCTACGTGGCGATGGAAAAAGTGCAGGGGACGCTGGAGGGGCGGCGCGGCGGCTTTTTGCTGCAGCATACCGGCACCATGGAGCGCGGCGCGGCCGGCCTGAAGGTGGCGGTGGTGGCCGATTCCGGCAGCGGCGAGCTGGTCGGCCTCTGCGGGACCTTGCAGATCCGCATAGAGGGCGGCAAGCATTACTACGATTTCGACTACACGCTGGGTGACGCCGTTGCTTAGGCGCCTGGCGCCACGCTAGAATGCCGCCATGGACAAGGACACACTCAAAGGCTTGGTGATTTTAATCGGCGTGGCGCTGGCGCTGGCGATCTTTGCGGTACTGGGGACCGAGAACGGGCTGCAGAAGCTTTCCTGCGTCGGCCGCGCCATCCTGCATGGGGTGGCGATCACCAACATCCATGGGGTGTGCGGCCTGTAGTGGCGGCCAGGCTTAGTCGGTAAATTTATCCGAGGCGTCGCTTTTGCGCGTGGAAAAGCCCAGAATGACCAGCCCCAGCATCAGAATGACGAAGGTCTGCGGTTCCGGCACTTCGGCCACCGGGTCGTTGCCTTGCTGGTTATTCGGGGCGTTGCTGACCAACGCTTCAGGATCGCTATCCGAGGCGGTCTTCTCCGCGGGCACGGCACCGTCGATGCCGCAGCGCGTGGTGCTGTGGACATCGCATGGGGCCAGTACGATTGTTGCCGGTGCAACTTTGCTGTTGTCCGGGCTCGCGGCCTGAGCCTGAACGGCTCCGGCCAACCCCAGGGTCAGCAATAATGTCGTTATAAAATTCAACTTCTTCAAAATACTCTCCTGACTACGCCGCACGAGCAGGACGTTAAGGCTGCATTAAAATATATGCATCAAGCTAAGATTGGTCGTGGATCCAACCGTGCTCTAGTATTCTGCATTAAACCATATTTAATAACATATTGCCATCTGTATTTTTCTTTGGGCAATCAATTCGTGCGCCGCAACAACGGTTGTTGCTGGCTAGCCAGTGGCGTTCACAATTTCAACTTCACAAGCAATCACCCGATTGCATAGGGGCCGGACACAGATGATTTCGACATATGGCGGCAAATTCGGATGGACATGCGCCGCGGCGGCGCTGGCCTTGCTGGCCGGCTGCGCCAGCGGCGGCAAGGGCGCCGTTGGCGCAGCCACGGCGGCCGTGCCGGCGCCGCTGGGGGGCAATCCGCAGGTGCTGCTGCTGGGCGAGGTGCACGACAACGCCGCCGGCCACAAGCTGCGCTACGAGCTGCTGCGCCAGCGGGTCGAGGCCGGCTGGCGCCCGGCCATCGTCATGGAACAGTTCGACCGCGAAAACCAGGACGTGCTGAGCAAGGCCCAGAAAGGCTGCCTGGACGCCCAGTGCGTGATCCGCGTGGTCGGCGCCGGCCGCTGGAACTGGCAGCTGTATTACCCGGTGATCCAGCTGGCGCTGACCTACCAGCTGCCGCTGATCGCCGGCAACCTGTCGCGCGCCGACGCCTCGCGCGTGGTGCGCGACGGCATCGCCGCCACCTTCGACCCGCAAAGCGTGCGCGACTACCACCTCGACCAGCCGCTGCCGGCTGACGTGCGCGGCGGCCAGTACAAGGAAATCATCGCCGGCCACTGCAATATGCTGCCGGAGATGATGGTCGACGGCATGATCAACGCCCAGGTGTCGCGCGACATCTGGATGGCCAAGATCGTGCGCGACCAGCAGCCGCGCGACGTCGTGCTGATCGCCGGCAACGGCCACGTGCGCAAGGACATCGGCGTGGCGCGCTGGCTCAACGAACTGGCGCCGGCGCTGACGGTGCGCAGCGAAGGCTATGTCGAAGGCGCGGACGGCGCCGGCCGCTACGACGCGGTCTACAGCGTGGCGCCGCAGTCCCGTCCGGACCCGTGCGCCGAACTCAAAGCCAAAGCCAAATCCTGACGCCATGGAAAAAATCTACCTGCCCGGCGCGCCCGACCGCGCCACCGTCGACGCCCTGGCCGGCGCCACCCTGCTGGAATTCGGCGCCAACTGGTGCGGCCACTGCATGGCCGCTCAGGCGCCGCTGGCGCAAGCCTTCGCCGGCCACGACGGCGTGCGCCACTACAAGGTCGAGGACGGCCCCGGCCGCGCGCTGGGCCGTTCCTACCGCGTCAAGCTGTGGCCGACGCTGATCTTCCTGCGCGACGGCCAGGAAGTGGCGCGCCTGGTGCGGCCGCTGCAGGCCGACCAGATCAGCGTTGCCTTTGCGCAAATCGATACCTAGCTAGCAAACTTATCTGCTTGGCAGCTGGCGAGGCGGGTGTGTATGATGGGCCGCACCATCCACCCGCAGGAGCGTCAAGCATGAGTCAGTCCCACCCCGGATCGCCCAAGGCCAATTCCCCGGCCACCGTGCTGTTTGCCAGCCTGATCGGCACCACGATTGAATTCTTCGATTTCTACATTTACGCCACCGCGGCCGTGCTGGTGTTCCCCAAACTGTTCTTCCCCGCCAGCGACCCCGCCGCCGCCACGCTGCAATCGCTGGCCACCTTCGCCATCGCCTTCTTCGCGCGCCCGGTCGGCTCGGCCGTGTTCGGCCACTTCGGCGACCGCATCGGCCGCAAGGCCACCCTGGTGGCGGCGCTGCTGACCATGGGCATCTCGACCGTGGTGATCGGCGCCTTGCCGACCTACGCCACGATCGGCACCCTGGCGCCGGCGCTGCTGGCGCTGTGCCGCTTCGGCCAAGGCCTGGGCCTGGGCGGCGAGTGGGGCGGCGCGGTGCTGCTGGCCACCGAGAACGCGCCGCCGGGCAAACGCGCCTGGTACGGCATGTTCCCGCAGCTGGGCGCGCCGATCGGCTTCTTCCTGTCGGGCGGCATCTTCCTGCTGCTGAGCCAGACCCTGAGCGACGCCGAGTTCTTCAGCTACGGCTGGCGCATTCCCTTCCTGGCCAGCTCGCTGCTGGTGATCGTCGGCCTGTACATCCGGCTGAAGATCCATGAAACCCCGGACTTCCAGAAGGTGCTGGAGAAGAACGAGCGGGTCAAGGTGCCGGTCGTGACCGTCTGGCGCGACCATCGCCGCGTGCTGGTGCTGGGCACCCTGATCGCGCTGGCCACCTTCGTGCTGTTCTACCTGATGACGGTGTTCGCGCTGAGCTGGGGCACCAGCGCGCTCAAGTTCAGCCGCAAGGACTTCCTGATCCAGCAGCTGTTCGCCGTGATCTTCTTCGGCCTGACCATCCCGGTCGCCGCGCTGTGGGCCGACCGTTACGGCCGCCGCATCACGCTGGTGTGGGTGTCGGCCGCGATCGCCGTGTTCGGGCTGGCGATGGCGCCGATGTTCGGCTCCGGCAACAGCACGCTGGTGACCGTGTTCCTGTCGCTGGGCCTGGGCCTGATGGGCATGACCTACGGCCCGCTGGGCACCATGCTGTCCGAGCTGTTCCCGGCCGAGGTGCGCTACACCGGCGCCTCGCTGACGTTCAACCTGGCCGGCATCCTGGGCGCCTCGCTGGCGCCGTACGCGGCCACCTGGCTGGCCACCAACTACGGCCTGCAATACGTCGGCTACTACCTGTCCACGGCGGCCGTGATCAGCCTGGTGGCGCTGCTGCTGGCCAAGGGCGGCACCGCCAAAACGCCATAATTGCATAAAATGTCATCATACAACGCCATCGCGGCAGCCGCTGAGCCGGACTGCCGCGATGGCGCAATCCCTTGAATATCCGCATCTTTCCGCTTGCCTATCGCGTTTTATAGTTGTACGATGACTTACGACTAGAGTGATCTCGTGGAGACCGAGAGATCATCACCAAAAACCAGAATAGAAGTGATGCCATGAACCTGAGCGAGCCTGTGAACGCGCAAGCGGTGGGAAAAACCGTCGGTAAATACCGCTGGACCATCTGTGCATTGTTGTTTTTTGCCACCACCGTCAACTACCTGGACCGCCAGGTCTTGAGCTTGCTGGCGCCCGACCTGTCCAAGGAATTCGGCTGGAGCAATACCGACTACGCCAACATCGCCGCCGCCTTCCAGTTCGTGTACGCGATCTCGATGCTGTTCGCCGGCCGCGTGGTCGACAAGATCGGCACCAAGGCCGCCTACGTGCTGGCGATTACGATCTGGTCGCTGGGGGCGCTGCTGCACGCCTTCTCGGTGCCGATGGGGCAGGGCGTGGGCGTGCTGCTGGGCGCCTTCGGCGTGGTCGCCGCGCCGTCCATCCTCGGCTTCATGATGTCGCGCGCGGTGCTGGCGGTGGGCGAGGCCGGCAACTTCCCGGCCGCGATCAAGGCCACCGCCGAATACTTCCCGAAGAAGGAACGCTCCTTCGCCACCGGCATCTTCAACTCCGGCGCCAACGTCGGCGCCATCCTGGCGCCGATCTGCGTGCCGCTGATCGCCGGCATCTGGGGCTGGCAGGCCGCCTTCATCATGATCGGCATGCTGGGCTTCATCTGGATGAGCGTCTGGATCACGCTGTACGAAAAGCCGGACCGGCAGAAGCGCCTGTCGGCGCAGGAGCTGGCCTACATCCGCAGCGACCAGGTGGCGCCGGCTGCGGCGCCGGCCGCCGACGCCAGGAAAGTCTCCTGGTTCCAGCTGCTGAAGTACCGCCAGACCTGGGCCTTCGCCTTCGGCAAATTCATGACCGACGGCGTGTGGTGGTTCTTCCTGTTCTGGTTGCCCACCTATCTGTCGGCGCAGTACGGCATGAAGGGCGACGCCATCGTGGTGCCGCTGGCTGTGCTGTACAGCATGACGATGATAGGCTCGATCGGCGGCGGCTGGTTCCCCAGCTACTTCATGGCGCGTGGCCACGCGCCGTATGACGGCCGCATGAAAGCCATGCTGGTGATCGCCTTCTTCCCGCTGGTGGTGCTGCTGGCGCAGCCGCTGGGCGCGATCAGCTTCTGGGTGCCGGTGCTGCTGATCGGCGTTGGCGCCTCGGCGCACCAGGCCTGGTCGGCGAACATCTTCACCACCGTGTCCGACATGTTCCCGCAAAAATCGGTGGCCTCGGTGATCGGCATCGGCGGCATGGCCGGCGGTATCGGCGGCGTGCTGCTGACCAAATTGGGCGGCTGGGTGTTCGACTACTACAAAGCGGTGAACGACATCCGCACCGGCTACATGATCATGTTCGCCATCTGCGCGCTGGCCTATCTGGTGGCGTGGTGCGTGATGAAGGTGCTGGTCCCGCGCCACAAGGAAATCACCGACCTGTGATCGGACGGCGGAAGATGCCGTCATGCTAAGATTGTCCTTTGGCGCTGCCGAAGCACCGGCTGCCACGCATCCCGACAATCAGAACATGAAAAAAAATGTAGCAACCATCCGGGACGTCGCCGCAGCGGCCGGCGTCTCGACCGCCACCGTATCGAAGTTCGTCAACGGCGCGCAGCGCTTCTCGCCGGCGGTGGAGGCGACCATCAAGGAAGTCATCGCCCGGCTGGGCTACCGCTCCAACCCGTTGGCGGCGTCGATGATCACCGGGCGCACCAAGAGCATCGGCCTGTCGGTGCTGGACGTGGCCAATCCCCACTTCACCAGCATCGTCAAGGGCGCCAACCGCGTCGCGCTGGCGCACGGCTATACGCTGCTGCTGGTCGACACCGAGGAAAACCCGGACCGCGAACGGCCCTTGCTGGAGGCGTTGAGTCGCCGGGTGGACGGCATCATCATGTTCTCGCGCATGCTGGAAGCGGAGATGGACTGGGTGATGGAGCTGGGCAAGCCGCTGGTGTATTTCGGCCGCCTGTCGCGGCTGGAGATTCCATGGGTGATCAGCGACGACCACCGCGGCGCCTACATGCTGACGCGGCACCTGGTCTCGCTGGGGCACAAGCGCATCGGCTACCTGCGCTTTCCGCGCTCGCGGCGCGACGAAGAGCGCCTGGCCGGCATCCGCGCCTGCCTGGCCGCGCATGACCTGGAGCTGACCGTGTACGAAGGCGGCGCGCCGACGGCGGCCGAAGGCGAGCGCGTATGCTCGTCCATCATGCTGGGCGCCGAGCACCCGGATGCGCTGATCTGCTACAACGACTTGATGGCGCTGGGCTTCATGAAAGCGGCGCAGACGCTGGGTTTCAGGTTGCCGGAGCAGCTGTCGGTGGCGGCCTTCGACAACATCGAATACGGCCAATACACCTCGCCGGCGCTGACCACGGTGGACCTGCAGAGCGAGCGCATGGGCGTGGCCGCGATGGAAAAGCTGATCGCCGCGATCGACGGCAAACCCGCCCCCGCCACCACGATGATCGAACCGCAGTTGATCCTGCGCGGCTCGACCATCAAGCGCTAAAAACCGGGGTTGTTTTTAGAACAGTTGGCTGACGTCCGGACGGGTGGCCAGGGCCGCCTGCACCACGGCCGTGACGCGGGCGCGGTCGGCGCCTTGCAGCGGCTGGCGTGGACGGCGCACGAACTCGTTGCCGACGCCGGCCAGCGTTTCCACCAGCTTCAGGTTCTGTACCAGCTTGGTCGACACGTCCAGGTGCATCAGCGGCATGAACCACTGGTACAGCTTGAGCGCTTCATCCCAACGCTTGGCTTTCATCAGCTTGTACAGCGCCACCGTCTCTTTCGGGAAGGCCACCACCAGGCCGGCCAGCAAGCCGTCCGCGCCCACCGCCAGGCCTTCGAACGACAGATCGTCCACGCCCATGAACAGCTGGTAGCGGTGGCCGACGGCGTTGCGCAGGTCGGTGATGCGGCGCACGTTGTCGGTCGATTCCTTGATCGCGACGATCCATTCGCAATCATCCAGTTCCTTGAAGTCTTCCGGCGTCAGGTCCACCTTGTAGGAGACCGGGTTGTTGTAGACCATGATGGGCAGCTGCGCCGCCTTGGCGATCACGCGCAGGTTGTCCATCGCTTCGCGCGAGTCGGCCGCGTACAGCACCGACGGCATCACCATCAGGCCCTGCACGCCCATTTCATGCGCCTTCTCGACGAAGCGGCAGGCGGTGGCGGTGCGCGTTTCGCTGACGTTGACCAGCACCGGCACGCGGCCGGCGGCGACGTTCAGCGCGGTCTGGGTGACGGCCAGCTTCTCGTCGAACGACAGCGTGCTGGCTTCACCCAGCGAACCGCAGGTCAACAGCCCGTGTACACCGCTGTCGATCTGGAAGGAAAAGTGCTTCTCCATTTCGGCGTGGTCGAGATCCTCGTTCTCTTTGAACTTGGTCGTTACTGCGGGGAAGACCCCTTCCCATTTTGCTGCTGCCATGCTGTTCTCCTTGTGATGAATCGGTTGTGGTTAATGCGTGAATTAATCGTCGATGATGCTGGCGATGCGGGCCGGTGAAATCGGCATCCGCACCGCGTCCGGTCGCCAGCCGTACAGCAGTTCGGTGGCGCCGCCGCAGATGCGTCCCTGGCACGGCCCCATGCCGCAGCGCGTTTGCAGCTTGGCGCTGCGCCAGCTGGTGTGCGTGCGCAGCTCGCTGTGGCAGACGTCTTCGCAGCGGCAGACGATGGTGTCGTCGCCGGCCAGCTTCAGTAGTTCCGGCCGCAGCGCAAAGGCGCGCTCCAGCCTTGCCGCGAATTTCTTCCAGCGCGCGCGTTCAGCGTACAGCTGCCGCGCGGCGGTGAACTGGCGGGTGGCCGCCAGGCCGGCGATGCAGCCTTCGGCCAGCGCCAGGTCCACGCCGCCGACGCCCGTCCCTTCGCCGGCGCAGTACACGCCGAACACGGAGGTCAACTGGTCGTCGTCGACCAGCACCGTCGTTTGCCGCTGGTTCGACGCGGTGACGCAACCCAGCGCCTGCGCCAGTTCGACATTGGGCAGCAGGCCGTAGCCGCAGGCCAGGTAGTCGCATTGCAGCGCTTCCAGCTCGCGCGCGCCGCCGCGCTGGATCAGGATTGATTGCAGCGCGCCGTCGCCCAGCGCCGAGTGCACATGGCTGCCGCGCAGATACGGGACGCCGCTCAGCTGCGCGGCCAGTTGCAGCGCCTGGGTAATCTTGGACGGCGTCGCCAGCAGGCCGAAGCCGAAGCGGGCCAACGCCGGCAAGGGCGCCTGCTCGATGATGGCGACAATTTCCGCACCCTTGGCGCGCAGCGTCGCGGCCACCGCCAGCAGCAACGGGCCGCTGCCCGCCACCACCACGCGCTTGCCCTGCACCGGATAGCCGCCCTTGGCCAAGGCCTGCAAGCCGCCGGCGCCGGTCACGCCGGGCAGGGTCCAGCCGGGGAAGGGCAGCAGCCGCTCGCGCGCGCCGGTGGCCAGTATCAGTTTTTCGTAGTGCAGCGTGGCCGACGACGATGGCGTCTGCACTTGCAGCTGCTGCGGCGCCGGCGCGTACAGCACGCGCGTCTGCGGCAGGTAGGTCAGGTTGGGCGCGGCGCGCAGGTCGCTCCACATTCTTTGCGCGCGCTGGTCCCGCTGTTGTTCCGGGCCGCCGCGCCAGATCTGGCCGCCGGCCAGCGGGTTGTCGTCGACCAGGCAGACCTGCGCGCCGTGCGCCACGGCGGCATGCGCGGCCGCCAGTCCGGCCGGTCCGGCACCGATCACCAGTACGTCGTAGCGGGTCATGGCCGCTCCTCGCCGGTGGTGACGCGCATGCCGTCGGCGCACAGCGTCTGGCATGACAATTGGTGCATGCGGCCGTCGATGGTGACACGGCATTCCTGGCACACGCCCATGCCGCACAAGGGCGCGCGCGCCGTGCCGCGAACCGAGCGCCGGGTGACGGTGCTGCCGGCCATGGCGATCGCCGCAGCCACGCTGACGCCTTGCGCCACTTGCAGATCGCGGCCGTTGATGTTGAGGACGACGTCAGTCATTGAAACGTCCCGGTAAGTATGGGGCGGTGGGGATGCGCGTGCTGTCGCCGGTCATTTGCGCGGCCAACAGCTGCGCCGTCGCCAGCGAGGTGGTGATGCCCAATCCTTCGTGTCCGGTCGCCAGCCACAGTCCGCGCCGCGCGGCGTGGGGGCCGATCAGCGGCAGGCCGTCCGGGGTGGCGGCACGCAGGCCGGTCCAGCAGCGCAGCACGTTCAATTGCGCCAGGGCTGGCGTGAACGCGGCGGCATGGCGCAGCATGCGTTGCAGCATGGCCGGCTCCACCGCCAGGTCGATTGTGTCGAACTGGCGGGAGGAGCCGATCAGTACTTGTCCGGTAGGACGGGGCTGCAAATTGAACGCGACCGAATCGCCGCTGGCGGCGTGGGCGCTTTTGATGTATCCCAGTTCCACCAGCTGGTGGTGGACAAAGCCGGGATAGCGGTCGGTGATGGCGATGTGTCCTTTTTTCGGCTGCACCGGCAGTTCCGGCACCAGCGTGGCCGAACGCGAACCGGCGGCCAGCACCACGTGCTGCGCCTGGTGGCGCGCGCCGTCGGCCAGCAGCACGCCGTTGTCTTCGATCGCGGCCACGCTGCCGCGCAGCGTGGTGGCGCCGCGGCGGATCGCCCGGTCCAGCAGGATGCGCGCGCTCTTGGGCGGATAGACCAGGCCATCGCCGGAGACCAGCAGGCCGCCGGCCAGGCCGGTGCGCAATTGCGGTTCGCGTGCATACAGCGCGGCAGGCGCCAGCAGTTCGCAGGCGATGCCGTAGGCGCTCAGTGTGTCGGCCTTGGCGCGCGCCGCTTGCATTTCTTCTTCGTCCGCGGCGACCCAGATGGTGCCGCAGCGGCTGTACTCATGGCGTTGCGGCAGGTCGCCCACCAGCGAATTCCACAAGGAGACCGAATACGCCGACAACGCCAGCTCCGCCGGGTTGTCGTCCATGACCACCAGGTGTCCCATGCCGGCAGCGGTCGCGCCGCTGCCGGGCATGTCCTGTTCGATCACCATCACCCGCAGGCCGCGCTGGCTGAGCGCATCCGCACAGGCAGCACCGACGATGCCGGCGCCGATGACGATCACGTCGTTCTGGCTCACCGTATGCCCCATACGAAAGGATCGGTTGGATCGAGGATCAGCTGCGCCTGCGAGTTCACCCATGCCCGGCCGCGGATGCTGGGGATCAGCTGCTCGCCGCGATAGCGGTAGGAGGCCTCGAATACGCTGCCGATCACGCTTTCCTGCTTCCACAGCGCGCCCTCGGCCAGCTTGCCGTCGGCCGCCAGGCAGGCCAGCTTGGCGCTGGTGCCGGTGCCGCAAGGCGAGCGGTCGTAGGCCTTGCCGGGACAGAGCACGAAGCTCTGGCTGTCGGCGCCGGTGCGCGATGGCGCGAACAGTTCGATATGGTCGATCAGCGCGCCGCCCTCGCCGGTGATGCCGGCTTTTTCCAGCGCCGCGCCGACGGCCACCGTGTAGGCGGTCAGCGCCTCGACGTTACCAACCCCCAGTTCCAATCCGTGACCGGAAACCAGGAAGAACCAATTGCCGCCCCACGCCACGTCGCCGGTGACCGGGCCGTGGCCCGGCACTTCGACCGTGACCTGGGTCTGGCTGCGATAGGAGGCCACGTTGTCCACCGTGACGCTGCCGTCGGCATGCAGCTCCGCCTCGACCACGCCGACCGGTGTATCGATGCGGTGGCGGCCGGCGCCGATGCGGCCCATGAAGGCCAGCGACGCGACCAGGCCGATGGTGCCGTGGCCGCACATGCCGAGGTAGCCGACATTGTTAAAGAAGATGACGCCTGCGGCACAATCGGCCTCGTAGGGCTGGCACAGCAGTGCGCCGACCAGCACATCCGAGCCGCGTGGTTCGCACACCACGGCGGAACGGAAGCGGTCGTGCTGGCGTTTCAGCAGGGCGAGCCGCTCGCTGAGCGGTCCTTGGCCCAATTCCGGGCCGCCGTCGGTCACCAGGCGGGTCGGTTCGCCGCCGGTGTGGGAGTCGATGATGGAGATGGTTTTCATGCTCAAATCTTAAGCTTCCTGAGGCCCGCTGTCTTGCATCTCCTGCGCATGATCGATGACGAAATCTGCATAACAGCGATAAAACAGGAGACGCCGCCCGGCGCCGCTGGCACAATCGCCTTCATGCATAAAGAACTCCCTCACGACGACGCCCGGCGCGCCCTGGGCATGGACATCGCCGATCCCTTTTTTGCCGAAGCGTTGTTCGACGCGCTGCCGGACGTGGTCTTCTTCGTCAAGGACGTCGAGTGCCGCTATATAGTGGTCAATCAGACGTTGGTGCAGCGCTGCGGCCAGCGGCACAAGGCGGCGCTGATCGGCCGCACCCCGGCCGAGGTGTTCGCGCGGCCGTTCGGCCAGACCTACCTGGCGCAGGACATGGCGGTGCTGGCCGGCGGCAGCGATATCGAAGACCAGCTGGAACTGCACCTGTATCCCAACCGCGATCCCGGCTGGTGCCTGACCCGCAAGACCGCGCTGCGCGACGCCGACGGCCGCATCGTCGGCCTGACCGGCGTGTCGCGCGACCTGGCGATGGCGGACAAGAAGAACCCCGCCTACCGCAAGGTGGCGGCGGCGGTGAACCTGATCCACCAGGAATACGGCCAGGCCTTGCCGCTGGCCGAACTGGCGCGCACGGCCAATATGTCGGTGGCGCAGATCGAGCGCTACTTCCTGCGCATCTTCCACCTGACGCCGCGCCAGATGATCATCCAGACCCGCGTCGATGCCGCCTCGCGCCTGCTGAAGGGCGCCGCCAGCGTGGCGGAGATCGCCCAGGCCTGCGGCTACGGCGACCATTCCGCCTTCACGCGCCAGTTCAAGGCCACCACCGGCGTCACGCCGACCCAGTACCGGCAGCTGGCGGTGGCGGGCAAGAACGGCTAGCGTGGTCACACCGGCGGGCGGACGTCGGCCAGTTCGGCGCGGTTGCGTCCCATCTGCTTGGCGCGGTAAAGGGCGGCGTCGGCCTGCTTGAGCAGGTCGGCGGCGGCGCTATCGGCATCCGGCACCGTCACGGCGACACCGACGCTGACCGTGACGACGCCGTAGGGCGACAAGGCATGGGGCATGCGCAGCGCCTCGACTACTTCGCACACCATGAAAGCCATCTTGTGCGCGTGTTCGGCATCGGTCGACTGCGAGATCACCGCGAATTCTTCGCCGCCGTAGCGCGCGACAAAATCGCCGCTGCGCCGCACCTGCGCGGCCAGCGCCTGCGCCACCATGCGCAGCACCTCGTCGCCGGCCTGGTGGCCGTAGTGGTCGTTGTATTGCTTGAACAGGTCCACGTCCAGCATCGCCACCGCCAGCGGCTGGCTGCCGCGCCAGGCGCGGCTCCATTCGGCGCTCAGCATTTCGTCGAAGCGGCGCCGGTTGGCGATGCCGGTCAGGCCGTCGGTGGCGCTCATCGCGGCCAGCAGCTGGTTCGATTGTTCGAGTTCCCGCGTGCGTTCCTGGACCCGGCTTTCCAGTTCGCTCTCGCGCATGCGCAGTTCGTTGAGCATGACGGCGAAGCCGATGCCGACGATGCACAAGGTCAGGATGAACTCCTGGGCGTGCAGCGTCTCCAGGTACACCGGCATGTCGCCGAAGGGCTTGAAGTGGGCCGTCATCGTCATCGCCATGCCGAGCGAAATCAGGGCCACGAACAGCGTCGTCATGCGGATGCCGAAGCGGAAGGCGATGACCGCCACCGCCGGCAGCAGCAGGGTAGGGGTGACGGGGAAGCCGTCGATGGTGCCGCCCTGAGCGAACAGCACGGCCGTCGCCAGCATCAGCGTCAGCGCCAGGCCGGCGTCGTCCAGCCATGTGCGCCGCCGTCGCTGGCGGCGAGGGTAGGTGAAGGCCAGCAGCAGCGGCGTGTAGATCAACAGCCCGAGGGCGTCGCCGAACCACCACAGGCGGGCCAGCGTCAGGTAGGGCGTGGTATCGCCGCCGATCTGCTGCATCACGACCGCCGCCATCAGCGCGGCCGCCAGCGTGCCGGCGATCGGCCCGGCCACCACAAAGCGCAGCAGGTCCTGCGTGCGTTGCAGGCGGAAGGTGGCGCCGCTGCGGCGCATCAGCAGGAACGAGAGCATCACTTCGAACAGGTTGATGACGCTGAGCAGGACCGCTTCATGCAGGGGAAAGGTGCCGAGATTGCCCAGGATGTCGGAGCCGAAGGTCAGCGCCGCCATCAGCGGCGCGCGCTGGCCGTTGAAGCGTACCAGCGCCGCCAGCAGCACCGCGTTCGGCAGCCAGACCACCACCACTTTTTCCGGCGTGACGGCGCAGAACAGCGTCAGTTTGACGCTGGCGAAATGGAGCAGGAACAGAAGTACGCAGAACAGCCAGCCAGGCCGTTCCCAGAACGTGGCACGTTTGATCATCAGCTGCCTTTGCGGAGGGAGGCAACCGGCGCGGCGGTCGGTTCACGCTAGATTGCCCCGCAACGGCAGCGCTGTCAATCCCCGCCGGCTTGGGCGGCCAGCGCGCGCTCTTCATCGTTGGCGTGGTGCCGGTCCCAGGCCTGCAGGCGCGGCGCCATCAGGTGGCGCCACAGCGGCGGCACCATCGCCACCAGCATGGTCGACAGGTAACCGCCGATCATCATCGGCGCTTCCGGGTAGGGATGCAGGTCCTGGTAAGGCAGGCCGGCGCGCGCGTGGTGGTGGGAGTGGCGCGTCAGGTTGAACATGGTCCAGGAGCTCAGGCGCTTGTTGGTGTTCCACGAGTGGCGCGGCTGCACCGGCCTGGCCGGATTGCGCACCAGCCCATAGTGCTCCATGTAGTTGACCACTTCCAGCATGGCCTTGCCCCACAGCGCGCAGGCGGCGAAGAACAGCGTCGCCGCGGTGTCGCCCCAGAACCATGCCGCGGCCAGCAGCAGTACGCTCATCAGGTGGCCGCGTATCACCATGTTGTGCCGGCTGTACTGGCGATGGCCGCGCCGTTCCAGGCGCTTGCGCTCCAGCTTCCACGCGCTGATGTTGCCCTTGATGGTGGAGCAGACGATGTGCCAGTAGACGTTGCGTCCGCGCGGCGCGGTGGCCGGGTCCTCGCGGGTGGAGACGTAGCGGTGGTGGCCGTACACATGCTCGATGGCGAAGCCGGTGTCGAAGCTGAAGGCCAGCAGCCAGCGGCCGATCAGCAGCGATGCCGGCTCCCTGGTGCGGTGGACCAGTTCATGCGCGGTGATGGTGCCTATCGTGCCTATCATCAGGCCGGTTAGCACCACGGCGGCGCCCAGTTGCAGCGGCGTGGCGTAGCGGCCGGCGATGAAGCTGTCCAGTGCCGCGCCGACGATCAGCAACAACAGCGGCAACGCCAGCCACAGTTGGCCGGTCAGGATGGCGTGATGGCGCAGCGAGGGCGTGCTCAGATCGTCGCCGCCCAGCAGGTCGCCCAGCACGTAGAACAGCACCACGCCCAGCAGCGACGCCGCGACCGTGTCGCCGCCCGTGTACAGCGCGGCGGCGGCCAGCAGGCCGACCACATGGAACAGGCAAAACTTCAGGTAGTGCAGGACGTTCATCGGCGCGGTCTCCTTGTTGTTATTACGTCCATTGTAGGCAGCGTGGCGGCGTCCAGGGGAGGTGCCGGATTGACATGCAGGGGTTATTTATTGACAATCGTTCGATCTCTATTCAGGCGCTCCCCATGCAGGCAAACGACCACACGCTGGCAAGCAGCTACCTGCGCCAGATCGCCGAGCAAATCGGCAGCATGGGCGGCGACGTCGGCGACTGGCTGGCGCGCAGTGGCCTGCGCGCGGAACAGCTGGACGACGGTGAGCTGGCCGTGTCGTTCCCGGTGTTCCGCCAGTTGGTGCTGGATTCGGTGGCGCTCACCGGCGAGCCGGCCATGGGCCTGCTAGTGGGCGACCGCATGCGCGAGCACACCCATGGCATCCTCGGCTACGCCGCCATGAACAGCGCCACGCTGCGCCAGGCGCTGGAACTGCTGGAGCGCTTCTTCACGTTGCGCACGACGATGATCTCGATCGACTTCGAACAACTGGGCGACGAGTTCCGAGTGCGCCTGCATGAACGCATTCCGCTGGGCGATATCGCGCGGCCGGTGCTGGAGGCGGCGCTGCTGGCGTTTAAAAACGTATTGGACTTCATCGCACGCGGCGCGTATCAATGCCGCGGCGTGGCCTTCCAGTTCGTCGCGCCGGCCGATGCGCCGCTGGCGCGCGAGCTGTTTCGCTGCGAGGTTCAGTACGGACAGGATTGGACCGGCATGGTGCTGCCGTCGGCGGCCATCGACGTGCCGTTGCGGGTGGGCGATCCGGCCACGTTCGGGCATGCGGTGCAGATCTGCCAGCGGGAGCTGGACAAGCTGGCGGCGCAGGTTTCGCTGAGCGCGCGCGTGCAGCGACTGATGCTGGAGCAGCGCACCAGCTTCCCGTCGCTGCAACTGACGGCGCGGCTGCTGTGCATGACGCCGCGCACCCTGCACCGACGCCTGCTGGAGGAGGGCAGTTCGTACAAGCAGATACTGGAACAGGTGCGCCGCATGCTGGCGCTGGAATACCTGCGCGCCGGGCAGCTGAGCGTGCAGGAGATCAGCTACGCGTTGGGCTACACCGACGTCGCCAATTTCCGGCGTGCCTTCAAGCGCTGGGAATCGGTGCCGCCGTCGGCGCGACGCTGACGATTTGTGGCATTATTGGCATGTCTGACTTCACAACATCAACGGAGACCAGCATGGCGAATAAAGCGATCGTATTGACGACGGAGGCGCTGCGGCGCCGTTCCTTTCTGCGGCAGGCCGGCACGATAGGCGCTGCCGCTGCATTCGGCAACCCGGTGCTCGGCGCGCTCGCGGCGCAGCCGGGCCGCGTCACGCTGCCGTTCGAAAACGGCGAGCGCGAACTGGTCGCCTATCCGCAGAAGCGGCCGCTGATCCTGCTCACCGCCCGTCCGCCGCAACTGGAAACGCCGTTCAGCGTGTTCAACGAATCGGTGATCACGCCCAACGACGCCTTCTTCGTGCGCTACCACTGGAGCGGCATCCCGACCTCCATCGACCCGCAGACTTATCGCCTGCGCGTCGGCGGCAACGTCAATACGCCGCTGGAGCTGTCGCTGTCCGACCTGCGCCAGATGGCCGACGCGACCGAGTTGGTCGCCGTGGTCCAGTGTTCCGGCAACAGCCGTGGCCATTTCGAGCCGCGCGCCAATGGCGGCCAGCTGTCGAACGGCGCCATGGGCAACGCCCGCTGGACCGGCGTCCCGCTGCGCAAGGTGCTGGAGAAGGCGGGCGTGAAGGCCGGCTCGGTGCAGGTCGCGTTCAACGGCCTCGATACGCCGCCGCTCGGCGACGGCCCCGATTTCGTCAAGGCGCTCAATCTCGATCATGCGCTGGACGGCGAAGTGATGCTGGCCTGGCAGATGAACGGCGCCGACCTGCCGATGTTGAACGGTTATCCGCTGCGCCTGATCGTACCCGGCTACTACGGCACCTACTGGGTCAAGCACCTGTCCGACATCACCGTGACCGACAAGGTATTCGATGGCTTCTGGATGAGCACCGCCTATCGCATCCCGGACAACCAGTGTGCCTGCACCGAGCCGGGCAAGGCGCCGGCCAAGACCGTGCCGATCAACCGCATGAATGTGCGCTCCTTCGTCACCAGCCTGACCGAAGGCATGCACGTCAAGACTGGACAACAGACGGTGGTGCGCGGCATCGCCTTCGACGGCGGCTATGGGGTGAACGAAGTGGCCTTCTCCGCGGACGGCGGCAAGAACTGGCAGGCCGCGCAGCTGGGCAAGGACCTGGGCAAGTACTCGTTCCGTGTATGGAGCGCGGCGTTCACGCCCAGGCAGAAGGGCGGCCACGAACTGATGGTGCGGGCGGTGAATCGCATCGGCCAGGGCCAGCCCGCCAGCGCCTTGTGGAACCCGCCCGGCTACATGCGCAATGTGATCGAATCGACGCGCATCGTCGCCGTTTAAGGAGAGCCCCATGATGATCCGTTCCCTGCTTGCCGCCGGCCTGATGATGGCTGCCCCCGCGTTCGCGCTCGACATCGACCTGCCGTCTGAAACCGCGCTGTTCAAACCCAGCACGCTGCCAGGATATGCGCTGGTCCAGAACAACTGCATGATCTGCCACTCGGTGCATTACATCCAGTCGCAACCGCCGGCATCGCCCCGCGCTTATTGGGAAGCCACGGTGAAGAAGATGAAGAAGCCGTTCGGCGCCCAGTTTTCGGACGCCGACATTCCCGACATGGTGGACTACCTGGTCAAGACTTACGGCGCCGAACGCGCGGCTCCGGCACGGCCTGCTGCCATGACGAAATAAGGCCGCGCATATGCAAAAAGGGCGATAACTCATCGAGTTATCGCCCTTCGAAATTCTTGGTGGTGATAGGTGGACTTGAACCACCGACCCCAGCATTATGAATGCTGTGCTCTAACCAACTGAGCTATATCACCTGCAACGCCCAGCATTATGGGGGTTGGCGCCTTCGCTGTCAACGACCGTCCCGAAAATTTTTTAAAAATGTGAATCGCGTCGCCAAAAGATAGTCAAATTGGTATGCTGTTTTGAGCATTTTATTAACGGAGACGTTATGGCGACCAATATCTTTGTGAACCTCCCCGTGCGCGACTTGGCCGCCTCGGTCAAGTTCTTCACTCATCTGGGCTATTCCTTCAACCAGCACTACACCGACGAGGGCGCCACCTGCATGATCGTGGCGGAAAATATCTTCGTCATGCTACTGGTCGAGGAGCGCTTCAAGAGCTTCACGCCAAAACCGATCTGCGACGCTCATACTTCAACCGAGGTGCTGGTCTGCCTGCAGGTGGAGTCCCGCGAGCAGGTCACGTCCATGGTCAACAAGGCCATCGAAGCCGGCGGCAGCGCCTACAAGGAACCGCAGGACCACGGCTTCATGTACGGCCACGGCTACCAGGACCTCGACGGCCATTTGTGGGAAATCATTTATATGGATTCCGCGCCGCGGAAAACCTAGCCCAGCTTCTCGCCGATCCGCGCCAGCATCGCGCTGGCCGGATCGGCGCCCAGGCAGTCGAGCACCACGCGCTCCGGCATGGAGCGCAGCCACGTCAGCTGGCGTTTGGCCAACTGGCGCGTGGCGATGATGCCGGTCTCGCGCATCGTCTTGTAGTCGATGGTGCCGTCCAGGTATTCCCACGCCTGGCGATAGCCCACGCAGCGCATCGACGGCAGGCCGGGATGCAGGTCGCCGCGCCGGCGCAGCACTTCCACTTCGGTGATCAGGTTACCGTCCGGGCTTTCTTCCAGCATGATGTCGAAGCGGCGCGCGATACGCTCGTGCAGCACGGCGCGGTCCGACGGCTCGAGCGCGAACGACAGCAGCTCGAACGGCAGCTCTGTCTTTTCCTTCAACGCCAGCAGTTCCGACATCGGCTTGCCGCTCAGGGCGCAGATCTCCAGCGCGCGCTGGATGCGTTGCGCGTCGGCCGGCGCCAGGCGGGCGGCGGTTTCGGGATCGAGCACTGCCAGCTTGGCGTGCATGGCCGGCCAGCCGATGCGGGCCGCTTCCTCTTCCAGTTCGGCGCGCAGCGCGGGATCGGCGCCGGGCAGGTCATCGAGGCCGTCGGCCAGTCCCTTGAAGTACAGCATGGTGCCGCCCACCAGCAAGGGCAGCTTGCCGCGCGCGACGATCTCGTCGACCAGCCGCAGCGTATCGTTGCGGAACTGCGCCACCGAATACGAATCGAGCGGATCGAGGATGTCGATCAGGTGATGCGGCGCGGCGGCGCGTTCTTCGCGCGTGGGCTTGGCGGTGCCGATGTCCATGCCGCGATACACCAGCGCGGAATCGACCGAGATAATCTCCGACGGAATGCGCTGCGCGATCGCCAGCGCGGACGCCGTCTTGCCGGACGCCGTAGGCCCCATGATGGCGACCGCCAGCGGTTTTGAAGCGTGAGTGTTCATGTTATTGACCGCGCAGGAACAGCTTGTCGAGCGCGCCGATTTCCACCTGCACCCAGGTCGGGCGGCCGTGGTTGCACTGGTCGGCGCGTTCGGTCATTTCCATCTGGCGCAGCAGGGCGTTCATCTCCTGCGTCGACAGGATGCGGTTGGCGCGCACCGCCGTGTGGCAGGCCAGTGTGCCCAGCAGCTCGTTCTGGCGCTCGATCAGCACCCGCGAGCCGCCGAATTCGCGCACGTCGCGCAGCACGTCGCGCGCCAGCGTCTGGGCGTCGGCGTTCTTCAGCAGCACCGGCACCGAGCGCACCGCCAGCGTGGTCGGCGACAGCGTGGCGATGTCGAAGCCCAATGCCTGCAAGGTCTCCTGGTGTTCCGAGGCGGTGGCCACTTCCACCGTGTCGGCGTAGAAGGTGACGGGGATCAGCAGCGGCTGCACCTGCATCTCTTCGCCGGCGACGCGGCTATCGAGCGCGGTTTTCAGTTGTTCGTACAGGATGCGCTCGTGCGCGGCGTGCATGTCGACCAGCACCATGCCCTTGTTGTTCTGCGCCAGAATGTAGATGCCGTGCAGCTGCGCCAGCGCGAAGCCGAGCGGGAATTCTTCCTGCGCCATCGCCGCCGGGGAGACGCTGAACGGGCTGGCCTGCGGCAGCGCCATGTCCGATTCGGCGCGGTAGCCGGTGACGGGGCCGGAGCCGCCGAACAGGGCGCCGTATTTTTCCGTGCTCTGGGAGACGCCGCCTTCGCTGCCGCCAAAGCGCGGCGCGCCGAAGCCTGCGCCTGCACCGCTTGCACCGCCGTCACGCGAGCCGAATGGCGACGGCGAGAACGTCGGTGAATAGTCAGGCGCCAGCAATGGTCCGAACGAAGTCTGTTCGCCGCGCCAGGCGCCGCTGCCCAGGCTTTCGGCCGCCGGCAGCGGCGACGGCACGCTGCCGTGCGAAGTGGCCGAGGTCTGCGCCAGCGCGCGCTGCACCGCGTGGAACACAAACTGGTGCACCGCGCGGCTGTCGCGGAAGCGCACTTCGATCTTCGATGGATGGACGTTGACGTCCACCAGCGCGGGATCGAGGTCGAGCGCCAGCACGTAGGAAGGGAAGCGGTCGCCGTGCAGCACATCCTGGTAGGCCGCCTTGACGGCGTGCACCAGCACCTTGTCGCGCACGAAGCGGCCGTTCACGTAGAAGAACTGGCCGTCGGCGCGGGCCTTGGAGGCGGTCGGCAGGCCGGCGTAGCCGTGCAGGCGCAGCGGGCCGGCGCTTTCGTCGATCGGCAGGCGCGCCTCGGCAAAGCCGTCGCCGAGGATGTGGGCGCTGCGCTTGGCCATCTCGCTGACGTTCCAGTGGTCGATGGTGCGGCCGTTGTGGCTGAGCGAGAACGACACGTCCGGCCGCGCCAGCGCGATGCGGCGCACGACTTCGGCGCAGTGGCCGAATTCGGTCTGCTCGGATTTGAGGAACTTGCGGCGCGCCGGCGTGTTGAAGTACAGGTCCTGCACGTCGACCGTGGTGCCCTGGGCGCCGGACGACGGCGCCACCGCGCCGTTGTGCGAGCCGACGATTTCCCACGCATGGGCGGCGTCGGCGGTGCGCGAGGTCAGCGTGACGGCGGCCACCGAGGCAATCGAGGCCAGCGCCTCGCCGCGGAAGCCCAGCGTGCCGACGTTTTCCAGGTCGTCCAGCGAGGCGATCTTGGAGGTGGCGTGGCGCGCCAGCGCGAGCGGCATCTGCTCGGGCGGGATGCCGCGGCCGTTGTCGGTGATGGCGATGCGTTTGACGCCGCCTTCCTCCAGCCGCACGGTGATCTGGGTGGAGCCGGCGTCGAGCGCGTTTTCCAGCAGCTCCTTGACCACGGCGGACGGCCGTTCGACCACCTCGCCGGCGGCGATCTGCGAAATCAGCTGGTCAGGCAAGGCCTGGATGGGACGGGGAGTGCGGGGGGAAGTGTCGGGCGCGTTCATCCTGAGATTATAACTGCTCGCCGCGCCCGCCCCCCGCCGGGCTTAGTCTTTTGGATGCTCGCGCACGGGAATCGGCGCATTGCACAGCTCAACGTAATGCGGCGTGAATTTGTTCCACGGGCCGCCACGGTTGCGCGCCGCGTCGACCACGTCCTTGTAGATAGGCGCGTCGCTGCGCATCACCTCCAGGTGGCTGCGCTCCGCCTCCGGCACATCCGCCTCCAGCCGCACCGATTTGATCGGCATGCGGGCCTCGCTGGCGCCGTAGAAGCCCATCGCCTCGCTGCCGCGCGGCAGTCCGGCCAGCAGCGGCATGCCCGAGACCACCCGGCCCACCAGCGTGATATTGCGGTCCAGGTGGCGCGGCGCGTTGCCGGTGACGGCATACAGCTCGGCGCCGCTGCCGCTGTCGGTGTCGTTGTCGCGGCCCACGCCGACCATGCCGTAGCAATGCGCCAGCCAGGTGGTCTTGGCCTTGGGATCGCGGCCGACCGGGAAGCCGTTCGAATGGCCGATCTGCGGCGCGTAGCCGTCCGCGTCCTGCTGGCGCACGAAGTGCTTGTCGTTCGCCATCGGCACCGTGAACTCGCCCGGCACCTTGGCCTTGGCCGATCCCAGCGACTTGGGCGTGGTTTCAGCGTTCGGGTCGCCCCATTGCGCCACGTAGTTATCCTGCGAGCGCAGCATGGCCAGGCCGTCGAAATACCCTTCCTTGACCAGCGTCTTGATGTTGGCGGTGCCCAGCGGCGCGAAATCCGGCGCCAGCTCGATCACCACGCGGCCGCTGGGCAGCTCCATGTACAGGGTGTTGTTGGGGTCCAGCGGACGCCAGTCGGAGGGCTTGGACAGCTTGACGACGTCGCCGGCGCTGGGGCGGACCGGCAGGTCGGCGGCGTGCGCCAAAGTGGCCAGGCTGATCGCCAGGGCGGAGAGGGGAAGGGCGCGAAACGGGTGGGTCAGGGACATCCATTATCTCCTTGGTTGGTCGCGCCTGCTTGTTGCGGACGCTCGGGGGGATTGTAAACTGGATATCACCGGTCTGGAAACTTCCGCGACCGGGGCAAGGGTGGTGTATGATTCCGGCGCAGACTTTATGGGAAGAATATGGATTTTATGCAATTTTTTGACATGATCCTTCATGTCGACAAAACACTGGAAGTACTGATTCAGCAATACGGAACCTTGGTCTATGCCGTGCTGTTCGCGATTATCTTTTGCGAAACCGGGCTGGTCGTGCTGTTCTTCTTCCCAGGCGATACGCTGCTGTTCATTGCCGGCGCCCTGTGCGCGCTGGGCGAAATGAATCTGTTCCTGCTGATGCTGCTGTTGATGACCGCGGCCGTCACCGGCAACACGCTCAATTACTGGATAGGCGAGGCCATCGGGCAGCGCGTGTTCACCCACGACTACCGCTGGCTCAACAAGGAAGCGCTGCGCCGCACCCACGAATTCTTTGAAAAACACGGCGGCAAGACCATCGTGCTGGCGCGTTTCGTGCCGGTGGTGCGCACCTTTGCCCCGTTCGTGGCCGGCGTGTCGGACATGACCCATGCCCGCTTCCAGATGTACAACATCACCGGCGCCGTGCTGTGGGTGGCGCTGTTGACCACGGCAGGCTACTTCTTCGGCAACATCGCCATCGTGCGCGAACACCTGACCGAGATCGTGCTGTTCGGCGTCGGCATCGCCGTGGTGCCGATGGCGCTGGGCGGCATGTGGAAGCTGTCGCGCCGCATGCTGGGCCGCTGAGCGTGCCGTTCTGTAAATAAAGTCCTTCAGAAAGGCCCGGCCCGCTCAAGTTTTGCCCAAATGCATCCGTATACCAGTATGTAATTCTTTTCTTCCTGGATACAAATGCGACCTCTCCTCACCCTGATTGCCTGCTGCTGCGTCCTCGCGACCGCTAGCGCTGCAAACGATCCGCTGATTTCGCCTTCGACGAAATCGGCGGTGGGTGGCGCTACCGGATCGATCGCGTCCATCCGTCCCAACAGTCCAGCTTCGTCCAGCGCTTCCGCCTCCGGCGGTTCTTCCAGCACATCGTCGCCGACCCGCAAGATGTCCGAGCGCGAGCGCGAGGCCGAGGCGGAATCCGACCTGTCGGCCAAGATCGCGGCGCGCCTGGCCATCATGCGCGCCAACCAGCAGGCCCGCGCCGCCGCCGCGGCCAAGGCCAGGAAGGTCGCCGCCGCCGCGCCGGTGGTGCCCAAGGTGTACAGCAACCACTGGTCGTACGAGGGCGAGAACGGCCCGGCCAACTGGGGCAGGATCAATCCCGAGTGGGCCAAGTGCGGCACCGGCAACCGCCAGTCGCCGATCGACATCCGCGACGGCATGAAGGTCGAGCTGGAACAGATCACCTTCGACTACCATCCCTCTTCGTTCAACGTGACCGACAACGGCCACACGGTGCAGGTCATGCTCGGCAGCGGCAATTTCATCACCGTGAACAACCGCATGTATGAGCTGATCCAGTTCCACTTCCACCGGCCGTCGGAGGAGCGCATCAACGGCAAGGGCTACGAGATGGTGATGCACCTGGTGCACAAGGACGGCGAAGGCAAGCTGGCCGTGCTGGCGCTGCTGCTGGAGCGCGGCAAGCCGCAGCCGGTGATCCAGACGGTGTGGAACAACCTGCCGCTGGAGAAGCTGGAAACGCTGGCGCCATCGACCGTGCTCGATCCGATGGACCTGCTGCCGGCGCGCCGCGACTACTTCACGTTCATGGGATCGCTGACCACGCCGCCGTGTTCCGAGGGCGTGTTGTGGCTGGTGATGAAAGAGCCGGTGCAAGCCTCGCCGGCGCAGATGGCGCTGTTCAGCCGCCTCTATCCACTCAATGCGCGGCCTATCCAGCCGGGTTCCGGCCGCATCATCAAAGAGTCGAACTAAAGACCTGAGCTAATCCGCGGTGATGCGGTGGTTGCCGGTCCACGTGGCGCCGGCGGCCAGCTGCTGCTGGTCGATGCGCGCCGGTTCGATGCAGACGAAGCGCAGGTACTCGTCGTCGGCCAGGTCCACCAGCGCCTTGGCGTCGTCCTGGCCCGGATTCCACACCACCCAGTTGTCGTAGCCCTGCTGCTCCAGGCGCAGCGTGGCGTTGGCCGTGTTCAGCGTCAGCGTCGGCGTCGACTGGTACAGGCGGTCCAGCTTCTCGGTGAAGTGCAGCGCTGGATGCTGCTGCGTCAGCGTCTCCTGGTGATGGTCGGTGCAGCGTATGTGCTGCAAGCCGCTGATGCTGGTCGCGGCCAGTTGGCCGACGTCGAAATAGGTGTGCAGCGCGACGCCGAAAGGGAAGTCCTGTGCGCCGCTGTTATGCACGGTGAACTGCGCGTCGAGCGACTCGCCGTGCAGCGTGAAGCGCAGCGTCAGTTCGAAGGCGTGCGGCCAGGCTTGCGCGTGTTCCGGCGCCAGGTCGTTCTGATTCAGGCTCAATTCCAGGAAGGACTGGCCGCCGTCGCCGCCGCTGCCGGTCAGGCGCCAGGTGCTGACGCGGGCGAAGCCGTGGCGCAGGCCGGGGCCGCGCACATTAAACTGCGGGAAGATCACCGGCACGCCGCCGCGTATGGCCTTGCTGCCGTCGAGCGGCGTCTGCGCGCTGACGAACAACCGCTCCTTGCCGTCGCCGGTTTTCCATGACAGCAGGTGGGCGCCGAACAGCGACACCGTCGCCTGGCTGCCGTCGGCCGCCGTGATCTGTACTGCCGGCAGTTTGCCGTATTCCGTGTTGGTTATGACAGCCATGTCTCGTCCGTTTTAATTAAGTCAGCCGGTTCTTTGCCAGCGGTGGGTTCTTCGCGAAATAACGCCGTATGCCCTTGACGATGGCATCGGCCAATTGGTTCTGGTAGCCGTCGTCGAGCAGCTTGGCTTCTTCTTCCGGGTTGGAGATGAAGGCGGTCTCGATCAGGATCGACGGTATGTCCGGCGCCTTCAGCACCGCGAAGCCGGCCTGTTCGACCGAGCCTTTGTGCAGGCGGTTGATGCCGCCGATCTCGCCCAGCACCGACTTGCCCAGCCGGAGCGAATCGTTGATCTGCGCCGTGGTCGACAGGTCCAGCAGCACGCTGGCCAGCTGGCGGTCCTGGGTCTTGACGTTGACGCCGCCGATGGTGTCGGCCAGGTTTTCCTTGTCCGCCAGCCAGCGCGCCGCCGACGAACTGGCGCCTTTTTCCGACAGCACGAACACCGACGAGCCGCGCGCGGTGGGCTGCACGAAGGCGTCCGCGTGGATCGAGACGAACAGGTCGGCCTGCACCTTGCGCGCCTTGTCGACGCGGGTGCCGAGCGGCACGAAGTAGTCGCCGTCGCGCGTGAGCATCACGCGCATATTGGGGAATTCCTCGATCTTGTCCTTCAGGCGCTTGGCGATGGCCAGCACGATGTCCTTCTCGCGGCTGCCGTTCTTGCCCGACGCGCCGGGGTCTTCGCCGCCGTGGCCGGGGTCCAGCACCACGGTCAGCATGCGTACCAGCTTGCTGTTCTTTTCGACGGTTTTCAGTTCGTTCTTCAGTTCCGCGCGCGGCTCGGCCTTGGTGTTGGGCTTGAGCGCTTCCAGCTGCGCTTGCGGCGCGTTGGCGAGGGCCTCGGCTTCGGAGGCTTTTAGCGGCGGCATGTCGCCCTTGGGCGCGCTGCCGGTGGCGGCCGCGCTGGACGGCGGCAGCTTGCCGTCGCTCGACCAGTCGCCTTTTTCGATCATCGCGGCGATCGGGTCGACCGGCTTGACCGGATACAGGTCGAAGATCAGACGGTGCTTGTAGTTGCCGGCCGGGGCCAGCGTGAACACCTGCGGCGTGACTTCTTCCTTCAGGTCGAACACCAGGCGCACCACGTTGGGCCGGTTCTGGCCCACGCGCACCTGCTTGATGTACGGGTCGTTGGACTGGATCTTGGCGACCAGGCTTTTGAGCGTGGGGTTCAGCTCCAGGCCTTCGATGTCGACCACCATGCGCTCCGGGTCCTTGACGATGAAGTGGGTGGCCTTGAGCGCGGCGTCGTTTTCCAGCGTGACGCGGGTGTAGTCCTCCGCCGGCCAGACCCGCACCGCCAGGATCTGCGCGGCGTAGGCGCGGATCGGCGCCACCACGGAAAGCAGCAGCGTGGCGCCGGCCTTGAGGACGGTGCGGCGTGAAACAGGTGGGTTTTTTAAGCCCTTGTTCACATGTTCGGGGCGAATTTGAGGCGTTGAAGGCATGAGTTACCCAGGGCGGTGGACGCCTGCAATTCTACATCACGGCCGTTGCCGGCCACAGTCAGAAACAGGTTGATATCGGCGGCAGGCAGCACGCGGTCGGCCTTTTCGGGCCATTCGACGATGCAGATGTTGTCGCCGTTGAAGTCTTCCCGGAAGCCGGCGTCGAGGAATTCCTCCGGGCTGCCCATGCGGTACAGGTCGAAGTGGATCACGCTGACCTTGCGGCCGCCGAGCTCGATCGCATACGGTTCGGACAGGGTATAGGTCGGGCTCTTGACCGTGCCCACATGGCCGGCGGCGTGCAGCAGGGAGCGGGTGAGGGCGGTCTTGCCGGCCCCCAGGTCGCCGTGCAGGTAGATCACCAGGCCGGGCGCCAGGGCGCGCGCCAGGGCCGTGCCCAGGGCGGCGGTGCCGGCTTCGTCATGGAGATGGGCTTGGAAGTGCTGCATCAATTAGAATGTCGTGTTGGTTGGATCGCCAGCCATTGTAACCGCCACCTGCTACCGATGTCCCTGCCTGTCACCAATTTAGCCGAACTTGCCCTCAGCATCAAGCGCTGGGGTGTAGAGCTGGGCTTCGCCGAAATCCGCATCACCGACATCGACCTCAGCCACGCCGAGGCCGGCCTGCAGGCGTGGCTGGACGCCGGCATGCACGGCGAAATGGATTACATGGCCAGCCACGGCATGATGCGCGCCCGTCCGGCAGAGCTGGTGCCGGGCACGGTGCGGGTGATCAGCGCCCGCATGAACTATCTGCCGAGGGACACGGAAACGGGCGGCGACAACGATTGGCGCGCGCGCGAGGAAGCCCGGCTGGCCGATCCCGGCGCGGCCGTGATCTCGGTCTACGCGCGCGGCAGGGATTACCACAAGGTGCTGCGCGCGCGCCTGCAGCAGCTGGCCGACAAGGTCAAGGCGGAGATCGGCGAGTTCGGCTACCGCGTCTTCACCGACTCGGCGCCGGTGATGGAGCTGCCGCTGGCGGAGAAGGCCGGCCTGGGGTGGCGCGGCAAGCACACCTTGCTGCTGTCGCGCAGCGCCGGGTCGATGTTCTTCATGGGCGAGTTCCTGGTCGACCTGCCGCTGCCGGTGGACGAGCCGACCGGCAGCCATTGCGGCCAGTGCTCGGCGTGCATCGACATCTGCCCGACCCAGGCCATCCTCGGGCCGGGCAAGCTCGATGCGCGGCGCTGCGTGTCCTACCTGACGATCGAACTGAAAAGCGCGATCCCGCTGGAGATGCGGCCGTTGATCGGCAACCGCGTCTACGGCTGCGACGACTGCCAGACCGCCTGCCCGTGGAACAAATTCGCGCAGCGCGCGGTGCTGCCCGACTTCGACGAGCGGCACGGCTTGGGCAGCGCCTCGATGGTCGAATTGTTCGCCTGGAGCGAGGAAGAATTCAACCGCAAGATGGAAGGCAGCCCGATACGCCGCATCGGCCACGAACGCTGGCTGCGCAATATCGCGGTCGGCCTGGGCAACGCGGCGGCGGCCGGCGCCAAGGGCGATGCGGCCATCGTGGCGGCGCTGACGGCGCGCCGCGAGCACCCGTCGGAACTGGTGCGCGAGCACGTCGAATGGGCGCTGGCCTGCCACGCTTGAACTGCGCTACACTCGTGCGGTTCTCTTACAAGGCCCACGTCCATGCACACTTCAACCAGATTCATTTCGCTGCTTGCCGGCGCATCCTTCACGCTGGCCGCGCATGGCGCCAGCTTCGACGACTGGGCCGACAAGGTCGCCAACGCCAAGGTGCGCAACGACCCTGAGCAGGCCACGCAGAAGCAGTACTTCGGCGGCAAGGAGCAGGATCGCCTGGACCGCAAGCTGACGCCGAACTCCATCGTCTACCGCGCCGGCGAAGTGGCCGCCGCCAAGACCGCGCTGGCGCAGCTGGCCAAGATCGACCAGCAGACGCTGACGCCGCAGCAGCGCGCCAGTGCCGCCAGCATCGCCTGGAATTTGCGGGGCGCCGTCGATGCCTGGCCTTACGCGGACTACAATTTCGTGTTCAACCAGTTCGGCGGCCTCCATGTGCAGCTGGTGAACTTCCTGACGCAGGCGCACCCGATCCGCAACCAGCGCGACGTGGAAAACTACCTGGTGCGCCTGAAGGCGGTGGCCGGCAAGATGGACACCGGCATCGTGCAGGCGCGCGGCGCGGCCGGCCACGGCATCCTGATGCCGACCTTTTTGACGCAGTCCTCGATCGGGCAGCTGGACCGTTTCCTCGACGGCGCGCCGGAGAACAATGTGTTCGTCGCCACGCTGAAGCAGCGCATGAGTGGCTTGAAGGACGTGTCGCCGGAACAGCAGGCGAAGTTTGCGGCGGCGGCTGAAGCCATCGTCAAGCAATCGATTATTCCGGTGTTCCAACGGGCCCGCGCGATGCTGCAAGACCAGCTGCCGCGCACCACCAACGACGCCGGCCTGTGGCGCCTGCCCAATGGCGACAAGGCCTATGCGTTGCTGCTCAAGCAGATGACCTCCACCGACTACACACCGGAGCAGATCCACAATATCGGCTTGCAGGAAGTGGCGCGCATCGAGAAGGAGATGGACGGCTTGCTGGCGTCGCTGGGTTATACCGACGGCGGCATCAAGGAGCGCATGGCCAAGCTGGAAAAGGACTCGCAGCCGAAGGATGCCGATCCGCGTCCGGCGCTGCTGGCGCGATACGACGGCGTGCTGCGCGACGCCGAGGCGCGTGCGAAGGAGCTGTTCGACGTCACGCCGAAAGCGCCGGTGGTGGTCAAGCGCGAGCCGCCGTTCACCGAGAAGACGGCGGCGGCCCACTACACGGGTCCGGCCAAGGACGGCACGCGGCCAGGCATTTTCTGGGCGCCGATGCCAGGACCTGAGTTCCGCATCGTCGGCATGCGCACGCTGGTGTATCACGAGGGCGTGCCGGGCCACCACTTCCAGGTCGCGCTACAGCAGGAGAACGACAAGCTGCCGCGCTACCGGCGCGATCGCGTGTTCGCGGTCGGCTCGGCGTATGGCGAGGGCTGGGCGTTATATGCGGAGCAGCTGGCGGCGGAAAACAACTGGTACGAGGGCGACGTGGTCGGCCATCTGGGCCAGCTGGACGCGGAACTGTTCCGCGCGCGCCGGCTGGTGGTGGACACCGGCCTGCACGCGATGAAGTGGACGCGCCAGCAGGGCATAGACTACGGCATCCCGGCGGCGGAAGTGGAGCGCTACGTCGCCATGCCGGGCCAGGCCTGCGCCTACAAGATCGGCATGATGCGCATCCTCGACCTGCGCGCCAAGGCGCAGAAGGCGCTGGGCGACAAGTTCTCGATCAAGGCCTTCCACAACGTGGTGCTGGAAACCGGCAACGTGCCCCTGCCGGTGCTGGAGCAGGTGGTGGACGAGTGGATCGCCGCGCAGAAGGGCGAGACGAAATAATTTTCTCCTGGCTTCCAAGGTGCCGTTGGCTGGGGCGCTGAGTGGGCGCGGCTGGAGGCGCTGGGCATCGTCGCCCCGGGCGATTGGCCAGAATTTGAGCGGCGCTTCGTTCAAACCAGGATAGGAAAGGCGTTTCCGCGACCAGGGTTATGTTGCGAGTACGCTTGGCCTCTGGAGACGGCGATTATCCTCGACGATGCCGGGCGATTCGTGCAAACCGTGCGCGACACGGTCACCGCACTATTGGAGCAACTCGGCGAGTCGTACCAGTTGCCTCAGCTTGAGATCTGAGAGGTCGGGGGCAGTTCCGGCTTTTTGACACGTACAGGGCGGCATCGCGCCTGTCTGAAAGCCGGAATTTCAGCAGGCAGCTTAATCGGTGGCCTTCCTGCCCTTTTTCTGGAAGGCATGCTGGCCCGGCAAAATCATTTTTGCTTTTGACCAGTATGCTTCCACTTCAGCCTCGTTATTCGGATCGTATGGGCAGTCGGGGTCGTCGACGTATTCAGGCGCTGCTGCGATGATCGCCTCTATTTCTTCAGGGCTAAAAGGTGGCCCTTTGGGAGTAAATTCGTGTTTCATACCTGCTCGCATTCCGACATGAAATTATTCGGGTTTTATCTCCTTGTTCAATCCATACCATCAGCACCACCCGGTCTCGAAACCAGCATAAGCTCTTCAGACGGTGTTCCGAACTGATATCCGGTTCGGTATCCATGAAATGATCAAAGACACTTTCCAATTCGGCAAAGTCAATTCCGTGGCTTGCCAAGTTTGCTTTGCGTTTATTTTCGTCCCAGGTAAGCATGGGACGATCTTGTCACTTCATGTTAGGCGCTCGCTTGAGGGGAATCAAGCGGGGTGAGGTGGCGTCAATGCGCGGCCGCTGGCGGCAAGCCGGCACGCACATCGCGGGCGGCGCCCTTGGGGAAGGTCAATACAGCGTAGCCTGAGCCGCTGCCGTTGCCGGTTCCAAACACTGCGTGCGTCCAGTAGCCGGCCAGTTGTCCCTTTTCCAGGTCCATCGACTCCACCGCGAAGCTGAACGTGGCCCGCATGTTACCGACCACCATCCAGTTGCAATAGTGCGGCTGCAGTTCGAAGACGATCTTGTTGCTGGAACGAATCGACAGCGTGCCGTCCGCCGTCCCGCACACCAGCGGCGTGCCGATGAAGGTGCGCGCCATTTTTGCTTTCACGCTGATCTGGTCGGCGTCGCTGTCCCGGGTCACTGCGCTCAGGACCAGGTTCTTGGAACAACCGGGGCCGGGGATGACGCCGCCCAGGACGAAATGGCAAATGGCGTCGTTGGTGCAGGCGTGGGTCTTGGGGTCCGCTTCGCAGATCGTCGCCGTTTCGTTCAGGTTCGCTTGCAAGAGTTGTTGGAATTTATCCTTCATCTGGCCGGTCGAATATTTTCGCGCGGCGCTGTCGCATTGCCCATCTCCGCACACTTGTACTTCCTGCACCGCGTGCAGCGTCGGAGTACTGGCGCAACTGCTCACCAGCGCCGCCGGCACTGCGCTCACCAGCAGGGACCAGCATAAGGCCTTCAATAGCTTTTTCATTGGTTGTTCTCGCTCTCACTGATTCGGTAAAATAATATAGTTGACTACAAAATTAAAGTCAACTATATTATTAGCATGATAAATATCGAAGACCAACCACTCCGGCAGCGCAAATACGCGCGCACCAAGCTGGCCCTGCTGGAAGCGTTCACCGCGCGCCTGGGGACGCAAACCTACGAAGCCGTGCGCATCAAGGATTTGTGTGTCGCCGCCGACATTTCCGAGGCGAGCTTTTTCAATTACTTCCAGCGCAAGGAAGACTTGCTCGACTACTTCATCCAGGTCTGGTCGCTCTCGGTGGGCTGGCACGCGCGCAAGGTGCTGGCCGAGCACGGCGCGCTGGCGGCGATCGAAGACGTGTTCGCCCGAACGGCGGCCGATATTTCGCAGCACCCGCGGGTGATGGCGGAAATCGTCGTGTTCCAGGCGCGCAGGGAAACGCCGCATGAGCCGAGCGATTTGACGCTGGCCGAGCGCCTGCTGGCGTATCCCGCGCTGGAAGGGATAGAGTCCGTGCCGGCACGGGGCCTCGATGCGATTTTTCCCGAACTGATAGGCGCGGCGAAAACGCTGGGGCAATTGCCGGCGGATACGGACGGTGACTTCCTGTTTGTGAACCTGGCCAGTATGTTTTTTGGCGCCCCGCTGGTGCTGCGGGCGACGAATCCGGCCGCGGTGGGCGAGCTGTGGCGGGCACAACTCGCGCAACTATTCCGCGCGGTCGGCGCCAAGGCCGCGCCATGATACGGCGCGAACGGCTCGCGGCCGGCATGGACGGCGATTTTGTCGTGTTCCTGATCGGCATGCGCATCAATCAACCATGGAAGCTGCACAAGTGGCTGCCGGTGGCCGCCGCCATGCCGCGCATGATCAAGGAGTTGACCATGCAACCGGAACTGGGATTTCTGCATGCCGAAATGTGGTTTTCCAGGACCATCATCAACGTCCAGTATTGGCGCTCGATGGACCAATTGCTGGCCTACGCGAAGAACCGGGACGCCCAGCACCTGCCGGCGTGGAAGGCATTCAACCAGGCGGTGGGCACCGACGGTTCGGTCGGCATCTGGCATGAAACCTACCAGATCTCCGCCGGCGGCCATGAGAGCATCTATGTCAACATGCCGCCTTTCGGCCTCGCCAAGGCGGGGAGCTTGCGGACATGACCCCGGCTTTACTTTAACAAGCCCGCCAGCTCGACCGCGGTCTTGACCTGCATCTTGTCGAAGATGTGGGCGCGGTGGACTTCGACGGTGCGCATGCTGATGCCCAGCTGGTCGGCCACCACCTTGTTCATCTTCCCCGCCAGGATCAGGTCCAGCACCTCGCGCTCGCGCGCCGACAACGTGGCCAGGCGCGCGTGCACCGCCGCCATCGCGCCGGCCTGGCGCGAGTTGGCCATGGCTTCCTGCACCCGGTCCATCAGCTGGTTGTCGTTGAAGGGTTTCTCGAAAAAGTCGAAGGCGCCGCGCTTGAGCGCATCGACCGCCATCGGCACGTCGCCATGGCCGGTCAGGAAAATCACCGGCATGCGCTGCGTCAGGCCGCGCGCGGACAGCTGGTCGAACGCGGCCACGCCGTTCATGTCCGGCATGCGCACGTCGAGCAGCACGCAG
Organism: Duganella sp. GW821-FHT07G03; assembly: GCF_059418605.1. Taxonomy (NCBI): domain Bacteria; kingdom Pseudomonadati; phylum Pseudomonadota; class Betaproteobacteria; order Burkholderiales; family Oxalobacteraceae; genus Duganella; species Duganella sp. GW821-FHT07G03. The sequence goes on along the minus strand of NZ_JBWKQE010000005.1, from coordinate 134,148 downwards.
TCGCCGTCGGCGTCGAACTGGCCGGCCTCGGTGTGCGCCAGCAGCTGCGGCGCCGATTCGTACGCGCGCGACGGAATGCCGCGCGAGGTGGCGAGCCAGGTCAGGGAGTCGCGTACGACCGCTTCATCATCGACGATATGCAGCATGCTTCAAGTCTCCTGGTCTGCCGCCGCCAGCACCGCCGGCAGCGTAAAGGTGAATATGGTTCCGCCTTGCGGATTGGCGCTGTGGGTCAGCGCGCCGCCGTGGAATTCGATCGCGGTGCGGCAGATGTTGAGCCCCATGCCCATGCCTTCCGCCTTGGTCGAGAAGAACGGCGAGAACAAGCGCTGCGCCACGTCCTCCGGTATGCCGTGCCCCTGGTCGATCACCGCCACGCTGACCTGCGCGCTGGCCGCATCATACGCCGCCACCACGTTGAGCATGCGCCGCTGCGGCGGAATGTGGGCCATCGCCTCGATGGCGTTGCGGGTCAGGTTGAGCAGCACCTGTTCGATCATCACGCGGTCGGCGCGCACCGGCGGCAGGTCGGCGGGGATGCTGGCGCTGAAGACGACGTAGGCCTGGCGCGCCTGCAGCTCGATCAGCGCGCGGATGCCGTCGAGCAGCGAGGCGATGCCGATCTCCTGCCGCTGCGGCTCGCTCTTCTTGACGAATTCGTGCACGCTGCGGATGATCTGGCCGGCCCGCTGCGCCTGCGCGCTGGCCTGTTCCAGCGCCGGCTTGAGCATGCTGCAATCGACCGCCACGCCGCTGCTGTCGGCGCGCGCCAGCACATTGAGCGCGCCGGTGGTGTAGCTGGAGATGGCGGCCAGCGGCTGGTTCAGTTCATGCGCCAGCATCGAGGAGATCTCGCCCATGGTCGCCAGGCGCGCGCTCGCCTGCAGCTTCTCGTGCTGCTGGCGGTTCAGTTCCTCGATGCGCTTGCGGTCCGAGATGTCGAGGATGGAGCCCATCCACCCGGTCTGCTGGCCGTCCTTGTCGACCAGCGGCGCCTCGAAGATCAGCACCGGCACGCGCTCGCCGTCGGGACGCTGGAAGATGGTCTCGAACTGCGGCGTGACCTTGCCCGCCAGGACCGAGGCGAAGCGGCTCTGGTATTCGGACATGGCTTCGGCGGCCCAGTAGGGCATGGGCGGCAGCATGCCGACCAGTTCCTCGGCCGGATAGCCGACGATCTGGCAGAAGGCCGGGTTGACGTAGGTGATGCGGCCTTCGAGGTCGCGCGCGCGCAGGCCGGTGACCAGCGAATTTTCCATCGCGGTGCGGAACGACATCTGCTGGCGCAGCGCGCCTTCCGCCGCCAGCCGGCGCGAGATGTGGCCCCACAAGGCTAGCAAGCTCCATAACAATCCCAGCGACAGCACGATCACCGAGCCGACCAGCAGGTTGGGCAGCAGCTGCGGCTCGCTCTTGACGCTGTCGGTCACCAGCGTGACCGTGGCGCCTGGCAGGTCCAGCGCGCGTTTGTGGGTGTAGACGCCGTGGCCGGGACCCGCGGCGGCGCGGCGCGCCAACACCTTGTCGTCGCGGTCGATCAGCGAGACCTGGTTGTCCTGCGCGAACCACCACGGCACCATTTCCTCCAGCAGCGCGCTGGCCTGGTAGGTGGCCACCAGGTCGCCGATGTAGTCGTCGCCGAGGAACAGCGGCACGTGATAGTCCATCAGCACCGCGGCGGGGGCGGCCGACAGGTTCGGTGTTTGTGCTTCCGGCTGGGTGTACAGCGCATGGCGGGTCTTGCGGGCCAGCTCCATGGTGGCTTTGGAAGCTTCCGACAATTCCACCGGCGCCGCCTGCGGATCGCTGCTGGCGGCCAGCGTGCCGTCCGGCCGCAGCCAGATCACGCGCAGCAGCTCGTGGCCGTTCTTCAGCAGCCGCGCCAGGCGTTCGTGCGTCTGGCCCGGCGGCAGGCGGCCGGCGCTGATCTCGGCGCCCAGGCCGCGCAGGCTTTCCTCGTCGCGCGCCAGCTGGAAGCGGATGGTTTGCTCGACCCACAGCGTGTCGGCGATCAGCTGTTCCTGGCGCTCGTTGCTCTCCATCTGGCGCGCCTGCCACGGCAGCCAGATCAAGATCGCCAGGAAGAACAGCACCAGCACGATGGGCAGCAGCCAGCGCAGCGAAGAGCTGTAGTGGGCGCGGCGCGGCGGGATGTTGGCTGGTGTGGCGGTCATGGACACTCAGGTTAAAGCCTTGGAGTGGTGGCACCATTGTGGTTTTCCACAGTTGTGCCCCTTGTCACTATTGGTAAGAATCGGTCAAACTAGAACAATACTGCATTTTAAATCCCTTCTGGAGACTCCATGAAATTGAAATCCGTTCTACTGGCCCTGAGCGTCGCTCTGAGCTTCAATGCTTACGCGCAGGCCCCTATCGTCATCAAATTCAGCCACGTGGTCGCCACCGATACGCCGAAAGGCCAGGCCGCCGAGCGTTTCAAGCAGTTGGCCGAGAAGGCCACCAACGGCCGCGTCAAGGTCGAAGTCTACCCAAACAGCCAGCTGTATAAGGACAAGGAAGAACTGGAAGCGCTGCAACTGGGCGCAGTGCAGATGCTGGCGCCGTCGCTGGCCAAATTCGGCCCGCTGGGCGTGAAGGAGTTCGAAGCGTTCGACCTGCCGTATATCTTCCCGTCGAAGACCGCGCTGTACAACGTCACCGAAGGCGAAATCGGCAAGAGCCTGATGAAGAAGCTGGAACCGAAGGGCATCATCGGCCTGGCGTTCTGGGACAATGGCTTCAAGGTCATGTCGGCCAACAAGCCGCTGCATAACGTGGCCGATTTCAAGGGCCTGAAGATGCGTATCCAGTCGTCCAAGGTGCTGGACGCGCAGATGCGCGCGCTGGGCGCCAACCCGCAGGTGCTGGCCTTCTCCGAGGTGTACCAGGCGCTGCAAACGGGCGTGGTCGACGGCACCGAGAACCCGCCATCGAATATGTACACCCAGAAGATGCACGAAGTGCAGAAGTATGTGACGGTGTCCAACCACGGTTACCTGGGCTATGCGGTGATCGTCAACAAGAAGTTCTGGGACGGTCTGCCGGCCGATATCCGCACCGCGCTGGACAAGGCGATGAAGGATGCCACCACGTTTGAAAAAGCCATCGCCCAGCGCGACAACGACCTGGCGCTGGAAGCGATCAAGAAGGCCGGCAAGACCGAGATCTACACGCCTAGCGTGAAAGAGCAGGCAGACTGGCGCAAGGCGCTGCTGCCGGTGCAGAAGGATATGGAAGGCCGGATCGGCAAGGATCTGATTTCGGCGATCAACAAGGAAGCGGCTAAATAATTTAGCTCGTTTCTAAAGAAGAGGGAGGCCCATTTTGCATGGCCTCCCTTTTTTATTACATCAAGCCCATCGCCTTCGGCAGCCACAGAGACAAGCCCGGCCAGTAGGTGACGATCACCAGGAACACCAGCATCGTCAGCAGCCACGGCATCACGGCCACGGTCAGCTCGGAGATGCTCATCTTCGAGATGCCGCTGGCCACGTACAGGTTCAGGCCGACCGGCGGGTGGCACAGGCCCACTTCCATATTCGCGTCGATCATGATGCCGAAGTGGACGGCGTCGATGCCCAGGCGGATCGCGGCAGGGTGCAGGATGGGCGCCATCACCAGGATGATCGACGACGGCTCCATCACGTTACCGGCCAGCAGCAGCAGTATGTTGGTGAAGAACAGGAAGCCGGCCTGGCCCAGGTCCTTGGCCAGTATCCAGTCCGCCATCGCCTGCGGGATGTTCTCGTGCGCCATCAGGAAGGAGAACAGCACGGCGTTGGTGATGATGTACAGCAGCATCGCGCTCAGGCTGGCCGACTTCTTCAGTACTTCCGGCGTCTTCTTCAGCGGCATGTCCTTGTAGACGAACACCGAAATGATGAAGGAGTACACCGCGCTCATCGCGGCCGCCTCGGTCGGCGTGAAGATGCCCTTGGTGATGCCGCCGATGATGATCACCACCAGCATCAGGCCCCACACGCTGTCCTTGAACGCCTTGCCGCGCTCGCCCCAGCTGGCTTTGCGCATGCGCGGATAGCCGTTCTTCTTGGCCAGCACCCAGGTGGTGGTGCACAGCATCACCGTCAGCAGGATGCCGGGGAACAGGCCGGCCAGGAACAGCGCGCCGATCGAGGTGTTGGTGGAAATGGCGTAGATCACTTTCGGGATCGATGGCAGCATCAATATGCCCAGCGAACCGGCGGTGATGATGACGCCGGCGCCGAAGCGCTTCGGATAACCCTGCTTGACCATGGCCGGCAGGATGATCGAGCCGATCGCCACCACCGTCGCCACCGACGAGCCGCACACCAGCGCGAACATGGCGCAGGCGATGATGCCGGCCAGCGCCAGGCCGCCGTGCCAGTGGCCGATCAGGCTGGTGGCGAACTTGATCATGCGCTTGGCCACGCCGCCGTGGGTCAGGAAGTTACCGGCCAGGATGAACAGCGGGATCGCCATGATCTCGAACTTCTCGATGCCGCTGAACAGCTTGAGCGCCACCGCCTCGACCGGCACGTGGGTCAGCAGGTACATGAACATCAGCACCGTCAGGCCGAGCGCGATCGAGACCGGGATGCCGGTCAACATCAGCGCCAGCAGCAGCGCGAACACGATGCCGACCTTGCCACCGATGACGCACACCGACAGCAGGATGGCGGCGATGCCGATCAGCCAGGCCGCCGCGCGCTTCTTGGACATCACATTGACTGAAGTGAGTGCTGCGCCGCTCATTTGGCACCTCCGTGGGCTGGGGTTGGGTGGGCGACGGCGAACATGTCGTCGTCCTCTGCATCGTCCAGGCCGTCGACGTGCGATTCGTCCTGGTGCGGCATCTCGCCGGTGCGCCAGTAGACCAGCGACACCTGGATAAAGCGGAAGCACATCAGGTAGGAGCCCATCGGCACCACCGAATAGATGAACCAGGTCGGCCATTCCAGGTCGGGCGTGGTCGGGCCCTCGGTCAGCGCGCTGATATCCAGGCCCAGCTTGTTGAACAGGGCATAGTGCAGGCCGTTGTCCCACACGAAGGACAGGCCCAGGGTGCCGATGATGCCGGTGAACAGCATGCCGCAGGCCAGCGCGACGTAGGTGGCGCGGCGGCGCCAGGCGTCCGGCAGGCGGCTGACCAGCACGTCGACGCCGACGTGGACGCCCATGCGCACGCCGTAGGCCGCGCCGAACTTGGCCATCCACACGAACATGATAATGGCCAGCTCCTGCGCCCACTCGAAGTGCAGCGACAGCAGGTAATCCTGGACCCCGGGAATGGGCAGGCCGGTGCCATAGCGGTGCACCACGGACAGGAAAATGATCAGGGTGGCGCCTGCCATCAGGAAGGTGATGATCCACTCCTCCAGATGATCCAGTAGTTTTGCGAGCATGATTTGTCTCAAGGTTTTGTTGATGTCGGGAAATCCGCCATTTTCGCCTAAATTATAATTTTGTTGGGAGGAAAGCAATGAGGGGTACTACTAGGTCTTTTTGGCAATTTCAAGCTCAATACCACAACTTTATTGATATGCGTCAGATTTGTTTCATGTTTAAAGCAAGGGTGTGGGCGGGCCGAAAAAAAAGGAGAAAAAGCGAAATAGATACGTTATGATTGCGTCGCTCTCAGGGATAACTGCATATCAATATGCGATCCGGTAGCAAGAGCCCAGAATTGTAGGTGGGGAGTGTGTAGAGAAACGGTACTGAATACCGGCAATAGATCGAGGAGACCACGTTTTACAGAATGTCGTTGTTATAGTCGCTGAAGGCCGCCACAAGCGCGCTACGGTGACAGGCAAACGACCGGGAACGTGAAGCAGGATTTGGAAACGCACCGCAAGGTGCGTTTTTTTTCGCCTGTCGCTTGCCTGTCTCCTCGCGCGCGGATTTACAATGCAACCGTGTGGTTTTTTTAATGTAGTTCGAATGCAACAAAATGGTGCATTTCGACAACATCGGCCGGCTTTTTTGGTGCATGGAGTGTGATGAAAATACAACAGCAGCATGAATTGTTTTCCGCCGTCCTGGATTTGCCGCTTGGAAAACTGGGCGTGCGCACGGCAAGTGGTCTGATAACGGAACTGTGCTACCTGCCGCCCCATTTTGAGGCAAAAGCGCCACAGGACGCGATCGCGGAGCTGGCGGCCGGGCAGTTTGAGCAGTATTGCCGGGACGCCGATTTCAGCTTCGACCTGCCGCTCAAGCGCGCCGGCACCGAGTTCCAGCACAAGGTCTGGGACGCGATCTGCTCGATCCCGCGCGGCAGCGTGCGCACCTATGGCGAACTGGCCCGGCACATCGGCTCGGCGCCGCGCGCGGTGGGCCAGGCTTGCGGCGCCAACTGGTTCCCGGTGGTGATTCCTTGCCACCGCGTCACCTCGGCCAGCGGCCTGGGCGGCTTCGCCAACAGCGACGACCCCAATAGCTACCTGCTGGGCATCAAGCGCTGGCTGCTGGCCCATGAAGGATCGAGCGAATACGCATGGCAACAGACAACACTGCTCTGATCGACGAGTTCTGCGACAGCCTGTGGCTGGAAGACGGCCTGTCGAAGAACACCCTGGAAGCCTACCGGCGCGACATGCGCCTGTTCGCCACCTGGCTGGAGAAGAAGCGGCCGCAGGTGGCGGGGCTGGCGGCGGTGGCCGCGCACGACATCGAAGGCTATATCGCCGCCCGCCACCAGGACAGCGGCAAGGCCACTTCGTCCAACCGTCGGTTGTCGGTGCTGCGGCGTTTTTACCAGATGCTGCTGCGCCAGCGCCGCATCGCCGACGACCCGACCTTGAAACTGGTATCGGCCAAGCAGCCGGCCCGCTTCGTCCACACCTTGAGCGAAATTCAAGTGGAGGCCCTGCTGGCGGCGCCCGACGTCGCTACGCCGCTGGGCCTGCGCGAGCGCACCATGCTCGAGCTGATGTACGCCAGCGGCCTGCGCGTTTCCGAGCTGGTCACGCTCAAGCTGCTGGAGCTGAGCCTGAACGACGGCGTGCTGCGCGTCACCGGCAAGGGCGCCAAGACGCGGCTGGTGCCGTTCGGCCAGCAGGCGCGGGTGTGGATCGAGCGCTACGTCAAGGAAGCGCGCGGCGTCATCCTCAACGGCCAGGTCGACGACGCGCTGTTCGTCACCGCGCGCGGCGGGCCGATGACGCGGCAGATGTTTTGGGTCTTGATTAAAAAACATGCATTAAAGGCCGGCATCACCGCGCCGCTGTCGCCGCACACCCTGCGCCACGCCTTCGCCACCCACCTGCTGAACCACGGCGCCGACCTGCGGGTGGTACAGTTACTGCTGGGCCATTCGGACATTTCGACGACGCAAATCTACACCCACGTCGCGCGCGAACGGCTGAAGCATTTGCATGCGCAACATCATCCTCGCGGCTGAAAAACTTGCGCCGGCCGTAACTGCGTCATAATGTGGGCAGGTAATCGAACCGTATAAAGAAGAGGTGGCAAATGGCAAAGACAAATTTCGCGTATGAAAAGCGCCAGCGTGAGCTGGAAAAGAAGAAAAAAGCGGATGAAAAAGCCCGGCGCAAGGCCGAGCTGAAGCAGAACCCCGGCCTGGCCCAGGAAGGCGAGCTGGAGGAGATGGACGGCGACGACGCCGCCGAAGGCGACGCCGCGGCGGCAGAGTAGGGACGGAAAAAAACCGGGCATGCAGCCCGGTTTTGCGTTGCGCTTGAGCTTGTTGTTTCCGATTAAGCCACTTCGTTGCGGCTGTTGACGTCGTGCAGCGGCTCGATGGCGTCCTGCAGCGCGGCCTCTTCGTCGTGGGCCTTGCCCTTGAAGAAGCGGGCGCAGCGCTTGCCCAGGCTGTCGAGGTAGGTGTAGGCCACCGGCACCACCACCAGGGTCAACAGCGTCGAGGTGATCACGCCGCCGATCACCGCGCGGCCCATCGGCGCCTGCGTTTCGCCGCCGTCGCCCATGCCTATCGCCATCGGCAGCATGCCGAACACCATCGCCAGCGTGGTCATCACGATAGGACGCAGCCGCACCTGGCCGGCCGACATGATCGCTTCGCGCTGGCCCATGCCGCCTTGCTGCGCATGGTTGGTGAAGTCCACCAGCAGGATCGCGTTCTTGGTCACCAGGCCCATCAGCATGATGAAGCCGATCACCGAGAAGATGTTCAGGGTGCTGCCGGTGATGAGCAGCGCCACCAGCACGCCGATCAGCGACAGCGGCAAGGACATCATGATCGCCACCGGCTGCAGGAAGCTGCCGAATTGCGAAGCCAGCACCAGGTAGATGAAGATCACCGCGATGCCCAGCGCGATCATGGCCGACGACATGCTCTCTTCCATGTCCTGCGCGTTGCCGCCGACGTCGAAGCGCACGCCGGCCGGCAAGTCGATTTCCTTCATGGCCTTCTTGACGTCACTGTCGACGTCGCCGCCCGGACGGCCTTCGACACCGGCGTACACCGCCACCCGGCGCTGCAGCGCCTGGCGCTTCAGCACTTGCGGGCTGAACGACGGCACGAAGTCCACCACCTGGCGCAACGGAACCATCAGCGGACGGCCGTCCGGCCCCAGCTTGCTCGAGGCCAGCGACAGGTCGGCCAGGTCGGCCACTTTCTGGCGGCCGGACTTCGGCAGCTGCACGTTGACGTCGTAGTTCTGGCCGTCGTCGGCCAGGAAGTGGCTGGTGGTGTCGCCCGCCACGAACGGCCGCAGCGCGCTGCCGATCTGCTGCACCGACAGGCCCAGGTCGCTGGCCAGCTCGTTGTTGATCTTGACCGTGGTTGACGGGTTGGCGCCTTCCTGGCTGTACTCCAGGTCGGCGATGCCCTTGATCTTGCGCATCTTGTCCATCAGGCGATGGGCCACCGCGTCCAGCTTGCCTTCGTCGGTGCCGAGGATGGCGATGAAGATCGGCTTGAAGCCCACCGACATGGTGATGCCGGCGATCTTGCCCAGGCGCGCGCGCACCACGCCTTCCAGCTCCTTCTGCGAGCGCCGCTTGTAAGTTTTACGGTCCTGCAGCTTCATGTCGATCTGGGCGTTGTTGCGGCCGTCCTGGGTGCCGACCACCGAGATCACGCTGGCGATCTCGGGGAAGGCCTTGAGCGCCTCCTCGACCTGGCGCACCTTGTTGTCGGTGTACTCCAGGCTGGAGCCGACCGGGGTCTTCAGATGCAGGTTGATCCAGCCGTTGTCTTGGTCGGGGAACATCTCGCCGCCTATCATCGGCACCAGCATCAGGCTGGCGACGAACAGGCTGGCGGCGAAGGCCAAGGTCAGCTTGCGCCAGCGCAGCGCCAGGCCCAGCACCTTGCCGTACACCACGTGCAGGCGCTCGATGCCGCCTTCCACCCAGTGCATGAAGCGGCCCAGCCACGGCAGGTATTTGAAGCGGTCCTTGACCGGGTCTGGCCACACCGACGACAGCATCGGATCGAGCGTGAAGCTGACGAACAGCGACACCAGCACGGCCACCGCGACGGTGATGCCGAACTGCAGGAAGAAGCGGCCGATGATGCCCTGCATGAAGGCCACCGGGATGAACACGGCGACGATGGCGAAGGTGGTGGCCATCACGGCCAGGCCGATCTCGTTGGTGCCGTCCTCGGCCGCGCGGCGGTGGTTCTTGCCCATGCCCAGGTGGCGCACGATGTTCTCGCGTACCACGATGGCGTCGTCGATCAGCAGGCCGATGCACAGCGACAGCGCCATCAGGGTCAGGAAGTTCAGCGTGAAGCCGAAGAACTTCATCGCGATGAAGCTGGCCATGACCGAGATCGGCAGGGTCAGGCCGGTGATGATGGTCGAGCGCCACGAGTGCAGGAAGAAGAACACGATGATCATGGTCAGCACCGCGCCTTCGATGATGGTCTCCTTCACGTTGTCGAGCTGGCTTTGCACCTTCAGCGATTCATCGTTCAGCACGGTCAGCGTGATGTCGGCCGGCAGCGTCTTCTGCAAATCGGCGGCGACCTTCTGGATGCGGCGGCCCACTTCGACCACGTTGGCGTCCTGCACCTTGGTGATGTCGATGGTGATGGCGCGCTTGCCGTTCAGGCGCGACACCGACAGCTCTTCCTGCGCGCCGTCGATCACCGTGGCGACCTGCTCCAGGTAGACCGGGCCGTTGGCGCGGCGCGCCACGATGATCTTGTTGAAGTCGCGGGCGTCCTTCATCTTGCCCTCGACCCGCACCAGCTGCTCGTTGCCGGCAAAGCTGATCGAGCCGGCCGGCAGGTTGGTGTTGGTGGCCTGGATGGCGTTGATCACTTCATCGACGCCGATCGCCTGCGCGTTGAGGTCGTTGGGACGCAGGCTGACCAGGATCTGGCGCGAGGCGGTGCCGTTCAGGCGCACCTGGCCGACCCCGGCCACGCCCTGGAAGCGCTTGCCGATCAGCTGGTCGGCCATGGTCGACAGGTCGCGCAGCGAGTGGTCGGTGGCGGTGATGCCGATCTGCGCGATCGGGCGGCTGTTCTCGCCTTCGAAGCGGACGATGAACGGGTCCTTGGCTTCTTTCGGGAAGCGCGGGCGCACCTGGGCGATCTTGTCGCGCAAGTCCTGCATCGCCTTGTCCATATTGGTGTTCAGTTCGAAATCGATGTACAGGCCGGCGCGCCCTTCCCACGAGTTGGCGCGCAGCGTCTTGATGCCGCTGACGGTGTTGACCACGTCCTCCATCGGACGGGTGATGTCGTTCTCCACCGCCTCCGGCGAGGCGCCCGGATACTTGACCTCGATCAGCGCGCCCGGAATGTCGACGTTGGGCATGGCCTCCAGGCCCAGTTCCCGGTAGGAGAACAGGCCCAGCACGACCAGCGCCACCATCACCATGGTGGCGAAGACCGGGTTCTGGATACTGGTTTTAGTGATCCACATGATTTAGCCCTTCTGTGCCAGCATGGCGGCTTTGGCCGAATTGGTCGGCTGGGCCGGCGTGGCGACATTGGCCGGCAGCTTGACCTCGCTGCCCGGCTTGACGCCGTCGAGCTTGGAGACGATGACGTTGGCGCCCGGCGCCAGGCCGTCGACCACTTCGGCGTAGCCCTCGTCCTCGTTGCGCAGGCCCAGCTTGACCGGCTGCGCGACCACCTTGCCCTGCACGATCTGGTACACCACCTGCTGGCCTTTCTCGGTGCGCAGCGCCGTCATCGGCACGATCGGCATCACGGCGGAGCGTTCGGTGACGATGCTGCCCTTGGCGAACATGCCGGCGCGCAGCGCGCTGTCGTCGTTCTTGACGGAGATGTAGACCAGCATCGCGCGCGAGCCGGCCTCGGTGGCCGGATTGATGCGCGCCACCTTGCCGGCGAAGTCGCGGCCCTGGAAACCGTCGACCTTGAACTTGACCTCCTGGCCCACCTTGACGCGCGGGATTTCCGAGGCCGGCACCTGCGCCTCCAAGGTCAGCTCGGACAGGTTGACGATGCTGTAGACCGGCATGTCCGGCGCCAGCTTCTCGCCGGCCTGCACGTGGCGCTTGCTGACCACGCCGCTGATGGGCGCCTTGATGACGCCGTCGTTCAGCGCGATGCGCGCGATCTCCACCATCGCCGCGGCCGACTTGACGTTGGCGCGCGCCAGGTCGACGCTGTTCTGGGTCGAATCGTAGGCGTTCTGCGAAATGTATTTCTGCTTGAGCAGGGCGCCGCTATTGGTTTCGTTCTTGCTTGCCAGCGACAGCTTGGCCTGCGCTTCATCCAGCATGGCCTGCTGCTGTTGCAGGCGCGCGCGCAGGTCGGACTGGTCGATGCGGGCCAGCACCTGGCCGGCGGCCACCGCCATGCCTTCCTGCACCGTGGTGGCCTCCACCACGCCCGAGACCTTGGACTTGATGGTGGCCGAACTCAGGGGCGCCAGCGAGCCGGATAAGGGCAAGCTGACCGCCAATGATCGTGCATCGATGGCCGCGATATCGCCGCTGGCCAGCTCGAAGACTTCCTGTTTCTTCTTATCGTCCTTGGCCGCCTGCGTGCTCGGCGGCGCGGCGTCCTTCTTGTGCAGGACGGTCCAGCCGCCGCCGGCCAGGCCGATGACGATCAGCACCGCCAGCGGCTTGCGCCAGCGTTTGCTGCGCACCGTGGATTGTGGGGAGACGGGCAAGGTTTCAAGTTTCATATCGTTCTTCTTCAATCAAAAGGTCGCCACGGCGCATGTTGGCACTTTAAGAATTTTCAAGACCGGCTGCCAGAGAAATGCGACAGGCCGCGCAAAAATACGGATGAACGGTAAAAACGCGGGATCAAGCGCGTTTGACGGAGGTCAATGGTCGATTCCTGTCAGCGGCAAGAATGGGCAAGGCCTGAGAGGGCGCGATTGGCGCTAAGCCGGAGAGGCCCAGGTGGCACCAGCACACAAACGAGATGACGGCGGAGATGACGGCGCGCGCGCGGATTTCCTCGCGATGGTCGCGCATACCAGCGACGCCTTGCTGCTGTTGCAGGACGGCCGTGTGGTCGCCAGCAATCCGGCGGCGCAGGCGCTGTTCGAGTGCGACCTGCCGGACCGCTTGCTGGGCCTGGGGCTGGTTGATTTGTCACCCTTGCAGCAGGCCGAGGGCGTGCTGTCGGCGCGCGCGCTGGCCGACCTGCTGGCCGATGCCCAGCGCGACGGCAACCGCCGCTTCGAATGGTGCTGCGTCGGTTGCGGCGGGCGCCAGTTCTGGGCCGAGGTGCTGCTGACCGCGATCGCGCCGCAGCGGGTGGTCGCGGCGATCCGCGACATCTCGGCGCGCAAGCAGGACCAGTTGGTGATGTACCTGGCCTTGCTGGCCGACGTCGCCGACCGCCGCCGCTCCGAGGAGCAGACCCGCCACCTGGCCGAGCACGATTTCCTGACCGACCTGCCGAACCGCGTGCTGCTGCTCGACCGCCTGAGCCTGGCGATGGCGGCGGCGCGGCGCAAGCGCAGCCGGCTGGCGATCCTGTTCCTCGACCTCGACCGTTTCAAAAACATCAACGACACGCTGGGCCACCACGTCGGCGACCAGCTGTTGCGGGAAGTGGCGGCGCGGCTGGTGCGCTGCGTGCGCAGCGTCGACACCGTCAGCCGGCAGGGCGGCGACGAGTTCGTCATCATGTTGTCCGAGATCGGCGGCATCGACCAGGTGGCGCACGTGGCCGATACCGTGCTGAACGCCATCAGCCAGGAGTTCGTGCTGGAGCCGCACCGGCTGCACGTGAGCACCTCGATCGGCGTCAGCATCTACCCGGACGACGGCGCCGACATCGACACCCTGGTGCGCAACGCCGACCTGGCCATGTACCACGCCAAGGAAAAAGGCCGCAACGGCTTCCAGTTCTTTAGTCCCGAAATGAACGCGCAGATCATCGAACGAGTGACGTTTGAGAACGACTTGCGGCGCGCGCTGCGCGAGCAGCAGTTCGTGCTGGAGTACGAGGCCCAGGTCGACATCGCCAGCGCCCGGCCGCTGGCGGCCGAGGCCCTGCTGCGCTGGCGCCATCCGGCGCTGGGCCTGCTGCGGCCGGAGCGCTTTATTACCGTGGCCGAGGACAGCGGCCTGATGGTGGCTATCGGCCAGTGGGTGCTGGAGCAGGCTTGCCGCGCAGCCCGGCGCTGGCAGGATGCCGGCTATCCGCTGGTGGTGGCGGTCAACCTGTCGCAGACACAGTTCCTGCAACGTAACCTGGCCGACAGCGTCAGCGCGGCGCTGGCGGCATCGGGCCTGGCGCCGGAGTTGCTGGAGCTGGAGCTGACCGAGGCCATCATCATGAAACACGTGGCCACCGCGCCGGCCACGCTGCGCGCCTTGCGGGCGCTGGGCGTGCGGCTGGCGATCGACGACTTCGGCACCGGCTACACCCGGGTCGGCCACCTGCGCGAGTACCCGTTCGACAAGCTGAAGATAGACCGCACCTTCATCGGCGACATCGATGGCGCCGTCGACGGCGCGGCGCCGCCGGTGGTGGTGGTCGCCATGATCGCGATGGCGCGCAGCCTGGGCTTGACGGTGTTGGCGGAAGGGGTGGAGACCGAGGCGCAGCTGCGCTTCCTGGCGCAGCATGGCTGCCATCAGTACCAGGGCCACTACGTGCGGCAGAACGGCCTGCTCGATGGCCTGGGCGGCCTGCTGGACGGCGCCGCCTGATTACATGGGCCGGGCGCGGTCGCGCGCGCCGTACAGGCGCAGCCGCACCAGCACCTGGCCGTGGTCGGACGCTTCCGGCTTGTCCTGCAGCAGGTGGTCGTTCAGATACGTCACGTCCAGCACCTCGCCGACCGCGTAGCGCGAGGCCGGGTTGAATTCCTCCGACACCAGCACATGGTCGATGGTCATGTAGTGGCCCTCGTGGATGTTGGTGTAGCCGACCTGGCGCAGCGTGTCGCGCCCCAGCTGGATCTGGTTGCAATCGAACATGCGCCCGCTCAGCTCCTCGCCCGGCAGGCCGGCCGCGCCGGAGCCCATGACGATGGCGGTGGTGACGGCGTCGGCGGTGTCGTTGAAATCGCCCAGCACCACGCGCGGCCGGCGCGCGCTGCTTTCGAGCTGGCTGAGCAGGGCGCGCAGGGCCACCGCCTCGGTGCCGCGCCGTATCAGCGAGCGCAGGTTGGCTTGTGCATATTGCATCGGATCGGCGTAGTCGTCGCCGCTGCTGTAGTCGGGGCGCTTGGATTTGAGGTGGATGACGATCACGTCGACGATGCGCTGGTCCGGCAGCAGCACTTGCGCGTGCAGTGGCGCGCGGGCGAAGCGGTCGGCGTCGCGGCTGCCGGCCGGCAGCGCCACGCCGTCGGGGAAGGCGCGGTATTCGGCGGCCGGCGCCGCCAGCGGCAGGCGCGAGATCAGCGCCACCTGCGGCACCAGGCGCGCGGCGCCGGTGGCGGGATCGGGCGCGGCGTCGAAGCCGGCCAGCGTGGCCTCGCGGTAGCGCGCGCTGTGGGCCAGCACGTCGCGCAGCGCCGCCAGCGAAAAGATTTCCTGCAGGCCGATCACGTCGGCGTCGAGCTGGTCCAGCTGCTGCGCGGTCCACAGGACTTTCGCTTCATACTCGGCCGGCGCCAAGGGCGGCAGATTGTCGTACAATTTCGCCCCAGGCTGGGAAAGATTGCAAACATTGAAAGTGGCAAAGCGAATTTCCTGCTGCATAATTAGAAACTCCCGATCATTACTTCACAAGCAGCGTATCACGCATGGCTAAAAAAGAGCACATCTCCGAGACCCCGGCAACGCAAATGCTGCGCAAACATAAGGTGGCCTTCAGCGAGCACCCCTACGACTACGAAGAACACGGCGGCACCACGGTGTCGGCGCGCGAACTGGGCGTGGACGAGCACGCGGTGGTCAAGACCCTGGTCATGCAAGACGAGGCCGCTAAACCCTTGATGGTGCTGATGCACGGCGATTGCAAGGTCTCGACCAAAAACCTGGCGCGCGGCATCGGCTGCAAATCCGTCGAACCGTGCAAGCCGGAGGTGGCCACCCGCCACAGCGGCTACCAGATCGGCGGCACTTCGCCGTTCGGCACCCGCAAGCTGCTGCCGGTGTATGTCGAGGATAGCATTCTTGCGCTGGAAACGATTTATATCAATGGCGGCCGCAGAGGTTATCTGGTTGGCATCGCGCCGCAGGTGTTGCTGGATTTGTTGCAGGCCAGGCCGGTGCACTGCGCGCTGGCCGATTAGTTGGCCGATCGGGCGTCGGCAGTGTATATTCAGCGGCCCCCAACGGGCGTATGACTACTTTTGAGGAAATAATGAATACAGTTTGGATGACCGTCGCCGCCTATCTGATCGGCTCGATCTCGTTTGCCGTCGTGATGAGCAAGTTGTTCGGCATCGCCGATCCCCGCACCTACGGCTCGAAAAATCCGGGCGCCACCAATGTATTGCGCAGTGGCAATAAGGCGGCCGCCATCATGACCCTGATCGGCGACGGCGCCAAGGGCTGGCTGGCGGTCTGGCTGGCGACCCGCTACCAGGATCAGTTGCATATTGGCGACGCCACCATCGCGCTGGTGGCGATCGCGGTGTTCCTGGGCCATTTGTGGCCGGTGTTCTTCCGCTTTGTCGGCGGCAAGGGCGTGGCGACCGCGCTGGGCGTGCTGCTGGGCCTGAATCCGTGGCTGGGCCTGGCCACCCTGGTGACCTGGCTGGCGGTGGCGTTCGCGTTCCGCTACTCGTCGCTGGCGGCGCTGGTGGCGGCCTTGTTCGCACCGTTCTACTACGGCCTGCTGTTCGGCGTCGAGCCGCAGCTGTTCGCGGTGTTCGTCATGAGCGCACTGTTGGCTTTCCGTCACAGCAAAAATATTTCGAATTTGCTGGCAGGCAAGGAAAGCCGCATCGGCAGCAAGAGCCAGGACGCCGTCAAAGGCAAGAAAAAGTAAGGCCATCCCCATCCCGGCGCTTGATTTTGCGCCGGGTGTCGCCATATGCTGAAAATTCCGTTTAGCAAAGGCACATCATGAGCACTCCCCTGAAGATCGATTTCGTCTCCGACGTTTCCTGCCCGTGGTGCGCCATCGGCCTCAAGTCGCTGGACCAGGCGCTGGCCAATCTCGGCGACGAGGCGGCAGTGAGCATGCACTTCCAGCCTTTCGAGCTCAATCCCAACATGGGCCCCGAGGGCCAGGACATCGGCGAGCACCTGGCCGAAAAATACGGCTCGACGCCGTCGCAGCAGGAACAGGCGCGCGAGATGATACGCGCGCGCGGCGCCGAGGTCGGCTTCGATTTCGCCATGGGCAAGCGCAGCCGCATCTACAACACCTTCGACGCCCACCGCCTGCTGCACTGGGCCGAGACCGAGGGCGAGGGCAAGCAGAAGGCGCTGAAGGAGGCGCTGTTCGGCGCCTACTTCACCAAGGGCGACGATCCCAGCTCGCACGACGTGCTGCTGCGCGTGGCCGGCGAAGTGGGGCTGGACACCGCCATCGCCGCCGAGGTGCTGCAATCGCAGCAGTACGCCGACGAGGTGCGCGAGCGCGAGCAGTTCTTCCAGCGCCACGGCATCAACTCGGTGCCGGCCGTGATCATCAACGAGCGCCACCTGATTTCCGGCGGCCAGCCGGCCGAGGTGTTTGAAAAAGCGCTGCGCGAGATCATGGCGCAGACGGCTTAAAAAATGCGGGAGGCGGCGGCAAGTACGCCCGCCGTCCCTGTTTTGCGATAAACTGAACGGGTAGCACCATAGTTCGGCCCCGCCTCGTGCCGGGAGCCCAAAAAAGATCGACGTCGCTACAGGGAGGCCTATGCTGGCCGCAGAAAAAGTACACACGCTGTCCATCGCCCGTCCGCAGGCCGACCAGTTCCGGCTGGCCGCACTGCACCGCTACCACATCCTCGACACCCCCGCCTGCGAAGACTTCAGCTTCCTCACCGAACTGGCCGCCCAGGTGTGCGAGGTGCCGTATGCCTTCATCTCGCTGGTCGACGCCGAGCGCGTCTGGATCAAGTCCTGCGCCGGCATGCAGCTGGGCGAGCTGCCGCGCGGCGAGAGCTACTGCTCGCTGGCGGTGCTGGGCCAGGCCGCCACCGAAATCCCCGACCTGACGCAGGACTTCCGCACCGCCCACATGGCGCTGACGGTCGATGCACCCTATATGCGCATGTACAGCAGCGTGGCGCTGACCTCGTCCGACGGCTTCGCCATCGGCACCCTGTGCGTGATGGACACCAAGCCGGGCGGCCTGCGTGCCGAACAGCGCGCCACGCTGGTCAAGCTGGCGCGCCAGGTGATGGCGCTGATCGAACTGCGCGCCAACGAGAAGGCGCTGGAGTCCACCGTGCGCGAGCTGGAGCAGCTGGCCACCACCGACGAGCTGACCGGCCTGCACAACCGCCGCTCGCTGCTGCACCGCCTGAAGTTCGAGACGGCGCGCGCCAAGCGTTTCCGCTCGCCGCTGTCGGCGGTGATGATAGACCTCGACCACTTCAAGCGTATCAACGACGAATACGGCCACGCGGTCGGCGACCAGGTGCTGGCCAGCGTCGGTCTGCTGCTGCGCGAGAGCGTGCGCGTGATCGACGTGCCGGGCCGCTACGGCGGTGAAGAGCTGTGCGTGATCCTGCCGAACACGCCGCTCGAAGGCGCCAGCAAATTCGCCGAAACGCTGCGCGCCAAGATCGAAGCGCAGCTGCACTACGCCGGCCCGCGCCTGCTGCCGGTGACGGCCAGCCTGGGCGTGGGTTCCTTCGACCACATGGAAATCAGCGATGCAGAAAGCCTGCTGCGCCAGGCCGACGCCGCGCTGTACCGCGCCAAGCACGCCGGCCGCAACCGCGTGGAATGCAGCCCCACCTGACACTGAAAGGAAGTCCCCCATGCCCACCGCCAGCTGGAACGGCGTCGTCATCGCCGAAGCGAAGGACGACGAAGTTGAAATCGTCGAGAACAACGTCTACTTCCCGCCGTCCAGCGTCAAGACGGAGTATCTGCAGGCCAGCGCGCACACCACGCGCTGCCCGTGGAAGGGCCTGGCCAGCTACTACAGCCTGAACGTCAACGGCAAGGTCAACGAGAACGCCGCCTGGTACTACCCGGAGCCGTCCGAGAAGGCAGCGCAGATCAAGGACCATGTGGCGTTCTGGCGCGGCGTGGACGTGCAGCGCTAGACGGGGGCATGGACAATATCACCCATAGCATTATCGGTTTCGGCGTTGGAGAACTGGTGCACCGCAGCCTGCCCGACGAGGCGGATGCGCCGTCGCAGCGGGTGCGGCACCGGCTGTTGCTGGTGTCCTGCGCGTTGGCCAGCAATTTTCCCGACCTCGACCTGTTCCTGAACAAGCTGCTGCCCGATCCGCTGGGCTATCTGCTGCATCATCGCGGGCATACGCATACGGCGCTGCTGGCGCTGCCGCAGGCCTTGCTGCTGGCGGCGCTGCTGTGCTTGTGCTGGCCGTCGGCGCGCGCGCTGCTCAAGGCCAGCCGGCCGGCGCGCCTCGGCCTGGCCCTGAGCGTGGGGCTGGGCTTCGCGCTGCATCTGCTGATGGACTTCGCCAATTCCTACGGCATCCACCCGTGGTATCCGTTCACCGGGCGCTGGTTCTATGGCGACATGGTGTTCATCGTCGAGCCGCTGTTCTGGGTGGCGATCGGCGTGCCGATGGCGCTCATCATGCGCTGGCGTTCCTTGCGCATGCTCGGCCTGGCCTGTTTGTTCGGCGCGCTGGTGGTGTTCGCCGCCAAGGCTTATCTGGCATGGACTTCGTTTGCCGCGCTGTTGCTGATCGCGGCGGCGTGCGGCGCGGCGCAATTGCGCGCCGGTGCGCGCGGCCGCGCGGGCCTGCTGCTGGCGCTGGTGGTCAGCGTTGGCTTCATCGCGGTGCAGGGTGTGGCCTCGCATTACGGGCGTGAGCAGATCACGGCCGCTTTGCAGAAGGCCGATCCGTCCGTGCGCGTCATGGACGTGGCGATGACGGCGTTCCCGTCGCAGCCTCTGTGCTGGTCGTATGCCAGCGTCGAGGCCAACGAGAAGCAGGGCTACTACCGCTTGCGGCGGGGCGTGGCCAGCCTGGCGCCGGAGTGGCTGGCGCCGTTGGCCTGTCCGGCGGGCCTGGTCGGATCGCCGGAGCAGGTGCTGGCCTTGTCGCCGGGCGTGCAACAATTCGGCACGGTGCTGGCCAGCCTGACGGCGCTGCGCACGCTGAAGGACGAGAACTGCCAGGTGGATGCCTGGCTGCGCTTCGCCCGCATGCCGGCGCTGATGCTGTCGACCGGCGAGCTGGCCGACTATCGCTTCGCGACCACGCCGCGCGGCAATTTCACGACGCTGCATGCGGGGCAGGCCGGCAAATGTCCGGCGGGCGTGCCCGGCTGGGGCTACCCGCGCGAGGATCTGCTGTCGCTGCACCCGCCGGGCAAGCTTTAAGCGGCTTTTTTCTGCGCGTTGAAGTCGGTCGATACCGCCAGCTCCAGCCACTGCGTCATCTCGGTTTCGACGAACTGGTTCTTGGCGCGCACGCGTTCCACCGTGTCCGAGCCCAGTTGCAGGCGCACCGGCGGCTTGGCGCTGTCGGCCAGTTGCAGCAGGGCGCCGGCCAGCTTGGCCGGGTCGCCCGGTTGCTGGTGATTGACGCCGGCCGCGAACTCGCGCATCGCGCCCACGGTGGCGGCGTAGTCTTCGATGCGGTCGCGGGTGGACACCAGCGACGAGGCGTCGAGGAAATCGGTGCGGAAGAAGCCCGGCTCCACCACCGTCACATGGATGCCCAGCGGCGCCATTTCCATCGCCAGCGCCTCGCTCAGTCCTTCGACCGCGAACTTGGTCGAGCTGTACAAGCCCCAGCCGGCGAAGGCCGAATAGCCGCCCACCGACGAGATGTTGATGACATGGCCGGCGCCCTGCTTGCGCATCGCCGGCAGCACGGCGCGGGTGACGTTGAGCAGGCCGAAGACGTTGGTGTCGTACAGCGCGCGCACTTCCTCGGCGCTGGCTTCCTCCACCGCGCCCAGCAGGCCGTAGCCGGCGTTGTTGACCAGCACATCGATGCGGCCGAAGCGCGCTATCGCTTGCTGCGCGGCGGTGACGGCTTGCGCTTCCAGTTTGACGTCCAGCCGCAAGGCCAGTAGATTCGGATGCTCGCCCAGGACGGCGGTGACCGATTGCGGATCGCGGGCGGTGGCGACCACGCAGTCGCCGCGCGCCAGCGCTTGTTGCGCCGTCAGCATGCCGAAGCCACGGGATGCGCCGGTGATGAACCATACTTTTTGTGCAGTGCCAGTCATGATTGTTTCCTTGGTGTGAGGTGAGTTGGTGGATGCCAGTGTAGGCAGGGCCGACCTGTTACACTAGCCGTAGGAAAGCTGTTTGATTATCACCATTTGGTTGTAAATATGGATAAAGCCAGGGTCGTCAGTCTGTTCATCGGCGTGGTGCGCGCCAAGAGCTTCAGCCAGGCGGCGGTCGATGCCGGCCTGACGCCGCAAGCCGTCAGCAAGGCGGTGCGGCAGCTGGAGGATCATCTGGGCGTGCGCCTGTTCCACCGCACCACTCGCAGCCTGAGCCTGACGGAGGAGGGCGCGCGCCTGTTCGAGCTGGCCAACCCCGGGCTGCGCCTGCTGGACGAGGCGCTGGACCACATCCAGAACAGCCGCCTCGAAGTGGACGGCCTGATCCGCGTGGTCGCGCCCATGTCGATCGGCAACGCGGTCATCGTGCCGCTGCTGCCGGAGTTCCAGCGGCGCTATCCCGGCGCGCATTTCGATTTGCAGCTGGACGACCATTTCACCGACCTGGTGGAGAGCAAGATCGATGTCGGCTTCCGCGCCGGCAATCCGCCCGAACGCAACCTGATATCCCGCAAGCTGGGCGAGATCGTGCTGGTGCCGTGCGCCACGCCCGGCTACCTGGCCCTGCACGGCACGCCACAGACGGTGCCGGACTTGCAGCTGCACCGCTGCACCGGCTTCCGCCGCCCCTCCACCGGCCGCTTGATGCCGTGGGAGTTGCAGGTGGATGGCGCCACGGTCTACCAGGAGATGCCGGCGGTGGCCAGTTTCAATACGGTGGAGGGGGAATTGACGGCGGTGCTGAACGGCCTGGGCATCGGCCAGCTGCCGGTCTTCATGATCGAGGCCGAGCTGGCCAGCGGCGCGCTGGTGCCGCTGCTGCCACAGACGGCCACCTCCAACAGCGGCGTGTTCATGTACTACCAGCAGCGCACCCTGATGCCGCTGCGGGTGCGGCACTTCATCGATTTTGTGGCGGAGCGGGCGCCGCTGCGGCTGGCCGGCCAGCGCGCCGCGCTTGCCTAGCGGTATCGTGTCGCGTGTTTGCCACAAAAAGGCCTAAAATCAAATGGTATAGGCCACTTTTGGACAAGATGGTTGGCATGACAATTGCATTGCCCTCCAGAAAGGAAGAATATCGTTAAACATGGAGGCTGTTATGAATACCGTAACTGAACAAAAAAGTATGAACAATGTGGTCCACGAATCGGCGTCGGACGAGCACCGCCTGCGCAGCGAGCGCATCGCCGCGCGCGGCGTGCGCCTGGGCAAGGGCAAGATCAAATACCTGCTGGCGCTGATCGGCCTGGCCGTGCTGGCCTCGGTCGCGTTTGCCTAAACGACTTTGATGTCGTCCAGCGGCCAGCGCGGCCGCACGTTGAACGAGTAGTCTTTTTTTGCCGCGTCCGGGTTGATCATCAAGCGCATGGCCCCGGCGAAGGCGATCATCGCGCCGTTGTCCGTGCAGAACTCCAGTTCAGGGTAGTAGACCTTGAACTTCTTCTTGGCCGCCGCCTCGTTCAGCGACGCGCGCAGCTGGGAGTTGGCGCCCACGCCGCCCGCGATCACCAGCCGCTTCAGACCGGTGTGCTTGAGTGCGGAGATGCACTTGGCCGTCAGCACGTCGACGATCGCGTCGACGAAGCCGCGCGCGATGTTGGCCTTGTCCTGCTCGCAAATGTTCGCGATGATTTTTTCCTCGTGGTTCTTCACCACCGTCAGCACCGCCGTCTTCAGGCCGGAGAAGCTGAAATTGAAATCCTTGCTATGCAACATAGGGCGCGGCAGCTTGTAGGCCGTCGGGTCGCCGAACTCGGCCAGGCGCGAAATCGCCGGACCGCCGGGATAGCCCAGGCCCAGCAGCTTGGCCGATTTGTCGAAGGCTTCGCCGGCCGCGTCGTCCAGGGTTTCGCCCAGCAGCGTGTACTGGCCGACGCCGTCCACTCGCATCAACTGTGTGTGGCCGCCCGACACCAGCAGCGCGATGAAGGGGAATTCCGGCGGCTGCGACGCCAGCAACGGCGACAGCAGATGGCCTTCCAGGTGGTGCACGCCCAGCACCGGCTTGTCCAGCGCCAGGCCCAGGCTGCAGGCCACCGAGGAGCCGACCAGCAGCGCGCCCGCCAGGCCGGGGCCCTGGGTGTAGGCGATGGCGTCGATGTCGGCCAGCGTCTTGCCGGCGTCTTCCAAGGTCTGCGTCAGCAGCGGAATGGCGCGGCGGATGTGGTCGCGCGAGGCCAGTTCCGGCACCACGCCGCCGTACTCTTCATGCATCGCCACTTGCGAATACAGGGCGTGGGACAACAGGCCGTGTTGCGTGTCGTACAGCGCAAGGCCGGTTTCGTCACAGGAGGATTCGACGCCGAGAACGATCATGAAGGATGCACAAATGAAAAGGGGAATCCGCCATTGTAATGGAAAGTGCGTGCAAGCATGCACCACGGCGGGACCGGGCCGCACTGGCAAAGTGCGAAGTTTTGCCGCGCGGTCAGGATTCCGCGCGTTTTTCGTGGCACCGGTTTTGCTTAGACAACCAGGGGAAGTTGACTAGGGAGGCGCGCGATGTCCGGACAATGGAAGCTGATTTGCAAACTCAAGGATGTGCCGATGAGCGGCACGCGCCTGGTGCCGCGCGGTCTGGCCTGGCAGGAATTGCCGGGCGTGGCGCTGTTCCGTACCGGCGAGGAGCAGGTGCATGCGGTGCTGGAAGGCGGCGGCGTCGCGCCGTGCGACAGCGATGCGCGCCGTTACTCGGTCAAGGTGGAGGATTGCAAGGTCTATCTGGATCTCGATGAACTGAGCGCCCCGGCCAGCCAGGCCGAGGCGGCGCTGGCGGGGGCTTTCGGCGTGGCCACCAGGGTGATGGCCTTCGGCTGAGCTAATTTATGGGCGGTGCTTCAGTTGCTTGTGCGCGTCCAGCAGCATCTTCTCGGTGGTGTCCCAGTCGATGCAGCCGTCGGTCACCGAGCAGCCATACTTCAGCTCGCTCAGGTCCGCCGGGATCTTCTGGTTGCCGCCGACGATGTTGGACTCGATCATCACACCCACCAGCGACTGGTTGCCCTGCACGATCTGGTGGATGACGTCGGCCATCACCAGCGGTTGCAGTTCCGGCTTCTTGTAGCTGTTGGCGTGCGAGCAGTCGACCACCAGGTTGGCCGGCAGCTTGGCCTTGGCCAGCGCCTGCTCGGCGATCGCGATCGACACCGAATCGTAGTTCGGACGGCCGTCGCCGCCGCGCAGCACCACGTGGCCGTAGGCATTGCCGCGGGTGCGCACGATCGCCACATTGCCCTGCGCGTTGATGCCCAGGAAGGAGTGCGGATGCGCCGACGACAGGATGGCGTTGATGGCGATGCTGATGTCGCCGTCGGTGCCGTTCTTGAAGCCCACCGGGGTCGACAGGCCGGACGACATTTCGCGGTGGGTCTGCGATTCGGTGGTGCGGGCGCCGATGGCGGTCCAGGCGATCAGGTCGCCCAGGTATTGCGGCGAGATCGGGTCGAGCGCCTCGGTGGCGGTCGGCAGGCCCAGCTCGCATACGTCCAGCAGGAACTGGCGCGCCTTCTCCATGCCGGCGTCGACGCGGAAGGAATCGTCCATGTCCGGATCGTTGATATAGCCCTTCCAGCCGGTGGTGGTGCGCGGCTTTTCGAAATACACGCGCATCACCAGCAGCATGGTGTCGGCCACTTCAGCTTGCAGGGCTTTCAGGCGGCGGGCGTAATCCAGGCCGGCCACGGGATCGTGGATCGAGCATGGACCGACGACCACGAACAGGCGCTTGTCCTGGCGGTCGATGATGTTGCGCAGGGCTTCGCGGCCCTTCATCACGGTGTCCGAGGCGCTGTCGGTCAGCGGCAGCTTGCTGTGCAAGGCTTCCGGCGACGGCATCGGCGCGAACGAGGTGACGTTGATGTTTTCGATATCTGGGGAGATCATGATTCTCTACGTATATTTATTGCGGGGGAGGGATAGTGTAGCCGAAATGCGGCCGTCTGGTTTAAGCTGACGTCATGACGACACACTCCACCGAACCATTCCTGGCCGCACGTTTCATCAAAGAAATAGGCCGCGGCAAAAACGGCGCCCGCAGCATGAGCCGCGACGACGCCCACGATCTGTATCAAGCCATGCTGGACGGCCGCGTTTCCGAGCTGGAGCTGGGCGGCATTTTGCTGGCCATGCGCATCAAGGGCGAATCGGTGGAAGAGATCGCCGGCTTCCTCGATGCGGCCGAGGCCGCTTTCGAGCCGCTCAGCGCGCCGCCGGGCCAGTTCGCCCCGGTCTGCATCCCGACCTACAACGGCGCCCGCAAGATGGCCAACCTGACGCCGCTGCTGGCGCTGTTGCTGGCGCGCGAAGGCGTGCCGGTGCTGGTGCACGGCGTGGCGCACGACGCCGGCCGGGTCGCCACGGCCGAAGTATTCGAGGCGCTGGGCCTGCCCGTCGCGCGGCATCGCTCGGAGGCGGAGGAGGCCATGTCGCAGGGGCATCCGGCCTTCATCACCATCGATGTGCTGGCGCCCAAGCTGGCTTACCTGCTGTCGTTGCGGCGCCGGCTGGGCGTGCGCAATTCGACCCACACCCTGGTCAAGATCATGCAGCCGTTCGCCGGACCGGCGCTGCGGCTGGTGTCGTACACGCATCCCGAGTATCTGGAGATGCTGGGTGAATACTTCACCACGGCGGCCCTGCCGGAGCGCGGCGACGCCTTCCTGATGCGCGGCACCGAGGGCGAGACCGTGGCCAACGCCAACAAGGCGCAGCAGATCGACTGGTTCCACGGCGGCCTGCGCACCACGCTGGTGCCCAAGCAGACCCAGGTGGGCGAGCTGCCGCTGCTGCCGGAAGACAAGGACGCGGCCACCACGGCGGCCTGGATCCAGTCGGTGCTGGACGGCGACGTGCCGGTGCCGCCGTCGATCGCCGAGCAGGTGGCGCAGTGCCTGCTGGTGTCGCGTACCCTGCAGTCGCGCCAGCGGGTGAGCGAGCCGATCGAGTAAGGGATCGATAAGCCGGCAAGCCCTTCAAGTACAATACGCCTTTGGACGATTGGATTTGATATGGCAAAGTTTGATGTAGCGGTAATCGGCGCGGGCGCGGCCGGCATGATGTGTGCGGCCACGGCGGCCCAGCGCGGCAAGCGCGTGGTGCTGATCGAACACGCCACCAAGCTGGCGGAAAAAATCCGCATCTCGGGCGGCGGCCGCTGCAACTTCACCAATATCAATGCCGGTCCGGCCAACTTCCTGTCCGAGAATCCGCACTTCTGCAAGAGCGCCTTGTCGCGCTACACGCCGGCCGACTTCGTCGCGCTGGTGAAGAAGCACCGCATCGGCTACCACGAGAAACATCGCGGCCAGCTGTTCTGCGACGACTCCGCCGAGCTGATCATCGACATGCTGAAAGACGAATGCGCGGGCGGCGACGTGCACTGGCGCATGCCGTGCAAGGTCACCAGCCTGGCGCAGGCGGACCAGGGCGGCTTCGTGTTGCAAACCGACACCGGTGAAATTGAAGCCGACAGCGTGGTCATCGCCACTGGCGGCCTGTCGATCGCCAAGATCGGCGCGACCGACTTCGGCTACCGCATCGCCGAGCAGTTCGAGCTGCGCATGGTCGAGCCGCGCCCGGCGCTGGTGCCGCTGACCTTCGATCCGCAACAGTGGGCGCCGTTCGTGGAAATGGCCGGCATCGCGCTGGAAGTGGACGTGGAAACCGGCTCCTTCAAGGGCCGCAACCCGACCGGCGGCCGCTTCCGTGAAGACCTGCTGTTCACCCACCGCGGCCTGTCCGGCCCGGCGATCCTGCAGATTTCCTCGTACTGGACGCCCGGCACGCCCATCGTCATCAACCTGATTCCCGAGCTGGACCTGGCGGCCACGCTGATCGAAGGCAAGGGCACCATCAAGAAGCAGCTGGGCAATGTGCTGTCGCAGTGGCTGCCGGCGCGCCTGGCGGAAGGTTTGCTGCTGGCGCATGGCTTCGCGCTGGACGCGCGCCTGGCCGACCTGCCCGACGCGCAGCTGCGCAAGCTGGGCGCGGCCGTCAACCAGTGGACCATCACGCCGAACGGCTCGGAAGGCTACAAGAAAGCCGAAGTCACGCGCGGCGGCGTCGACACCCGCGAGCTGTCGCAGCAGAGCATGATGGCCAACAAAGTGCCGGGCTTGTACTTCATCGGCGAGGCGGTGGATGTCACCGGTTGGCTGGGCGGCTACAATTTCCAGTGGGCGTGGGCATCCGGTGTGGCGGCCGGGCAAGCAGTCTGATATACTGACTGTCTCTGGAAGTTAGTGGCGTCACGCAATCGTTGAAGTTCCTGAAAGATTGCACCATACGCCGCGTTGTTTTTGCAGTCAAAGCCTTACGGTTGGCCGTTCAGATGGCCAGGCGTCTTCCATTTTCCTGCAAAAGCTGCTATAGTCTCTTTCTCCCTATAACCTCAAACGGTTTGAATTTTTACATGACCACTATTCGCCTTAAAGAAAACGAGCCGTTCGAAGTCGCAATGCGTCGCTTCAAACGCACCATCGAAAAAACCGGTCTGCTGACCGAACTGCGTGCACGCGAGTTCTACGAGAAGCCAACGGCTGAGCGTAAGCGCAAGCTGGCAGCTGCAGTAAAGCGTCATTACAAGCGCATCCGCAGCCAGCAACTGCCGAAAAAACTCTTCTAAGACTGCGCTTGCAGATTCAACCCGGTAGTATGGCGCTCACGCCTCGGGTTGCTTCTTGCTGCATCTAAGAGAATACCCGCCCCGGTTCGCCGCGGCGGGTTTTCGCATTTTTACTCCAACAATTTTTTTGAAGGAAATTCCATGGGCTTGAGAGAACAAATCACCGAAGACATGAAGAACGCCATGCGCGCCAAGGAAGCCGGCCGCCTGTCGACCATCCGCCTGATCCTGGCGGAAATCAAGCGCAAGGAAGTGGACGAGCGCATCGAAGTCAACGACGACCAGACCGTGGCCATCGTGGAAAAGATGATCAAGCAGCGCAAGGATTCGATCACCCAGTTCGAAGCCGGCGGCCGCGCCGACCTGGCTGACATCGAAAAAGCCGAACTGGTGGTGCTGACCGCCTACATGCCTGCCGGCTTGTCCGACGAGGAAATCGCCGCCGAAGTGGCCGCCGCCGTGGCCGCCTCGGGCGCCGCCGGTCCTCAGGACATGGGCAAGGTCATGGCCATCGTCAAGCCGAAACTGGCCGGCCGCGCCGACATGACGGTGGTGTCCGCGCTGGTCAAGAAAGCGCTGACCCCGGCATAATGCCCCGGTAGTTCCCTCCGCCGCAGTTTGATCCGTATCAAAACCGGATCGCCGCGGCGGTATAGTCTGATCCATAACAAGACCGCATAGCCCTGTGATTCCACAATCCTTTATTTCTGATTTGCTGAACCGGGTCGACATCGTCGACGTGGTCGGACGTTATGTGCAGCTGAAAAAGGGCGGCGCGAATTTCATGGGCCTGTGCCCGTTTCACAACGAAAAATCGCCCAGTTTCACGGTCAGCCCGACCAAGCAGTTCTACCATTGCTTCGGCTGCGGCGCCCACGGCACCTCGATCGGCTTCCTGATCGAATACTCCGGCATGGGCTTTGTTGACGCCGTCAAAGACCTGGCGCAAAACGTCGGCATGGTGGTGCCCGAGCAGGACGACAAGATTCCGCCGGCGCAGCGCGCCCAAATGGCCGCGCAAAGCCTGGCATTGACAGAGGCGATGACGCGCGCCAGCGACTTTTACCGCGCCCAGCTGCGCGGCGCCACCGACGCCATCGCCTACCTGAAGAACCGCGGCCTGACTGGCGAGATCGCCGCCCGCTTCGGCCTGGGCTACGCGCCGGCCGGCTGGGACAACCTGCGCTCGATCTTCCCCGACTACGACGTCGTGGCGCTGGCCGAGGCCGGCCTGGTGATCGACAAGGTGGACGAGGACGGCGGCAACCGCAAACGCTACGACCGCTTCCGCGAGCGGGTGATGTTTCCGATTAAAAACACCAAGGGCCAGGTCATCGCCTTTGGCGGCCGGGTCCTCGATCACGGTGAACCGAAGTACTTGAATTCTCCCGAAACGCCTTTATTTTCAAAGGGATTCGAGCTGTATGGCTTGTTCGAAGCGCGCCAGGCGATCCGCGATGCGGGGTATGTGCTGGTGACGGAAGGCTATATGGATGTGGTGGCGCTGGCGCAGATGGGCTTCCCGCAAGCCGTCGCGACCCTGGGCACCGCCTGCACCACCAACCACGTACAGAAATTGTTGCGTCAAACCGACACGGTGATTTTCAGTTTCGACGGCGACAAGGCCGGCCGCCGCGCCGCACGGCGCGCGCTGGAAGCCTGTCTGCCGCACGTGACGGACAACAAGACCATCAAATTCCTGTTCCTGCCGACCGAGCACGATCCGGACAGCTACGTCCGCGCCTATGGCAAGGAAGCGTTCGAACAGGAGATCCACGAAGCGATGCCGCTGTCGCAGTTCCTGGTCAAGGAAGCGGTCGGCGAGCATGATTTGCAGAGTCCGGAAGGCCGGGCGCGCGCGCAGTTCGACGCCAAGCCGATGTTGCAGTCGATGACGCCGACCGCGTTGCGCCTGCAGATCGTGCGCGGCTTGGCGCAGCTGACGCAGACCACGCCGTCCGAGATCGAGGCGCTGTTCGAGCTGGCCAAGCCGGTCGCCATCGCCCGCCAGGCGCCGCCGCGCACCGGGCGGCCGGTGCCGGTGGGGCTGGAGTTGCAGATCGTGCGGCTGCTGGTGGCGCATCCGCCGCTGGCGCTGGACATCGACGAGTCGGCGCTGGCGGCGTTCCAGTACTTCGGCGCCGATCCGGCCGAGCGGTTGGCGCAGCTGGTGGCGTCGGCCCAGTCGCTGGGGCCGCACGGCAGCTTCGCCGCCTTCGCCCAGCACCTGAAGTCGCAGGGCGACGAGTACGACGGCATCATCGGCGAGATCGTCAAGGAGCCGGAATCGGACTTCGACGCGGTGCGGCTGTTCCTGCGCGGCGCGATCCGCCAGGTGAAGAACGACGCCTTGAAGCAGGAGTTGAGCCAGTTGTTCGCGGCCGGCCTGTCGTCCGACGAGATCGGCGTGCGCTACCGCGAGTTGACGGCGCAGCAAGATCAACTGTTGCGCGAGGCGCAGGCGGAGTTGGCTAACCGATAATGTTGCAGGTCGTTTTGTATAGTAATGTTTCTGTCATGGTTGTGGTGCTTGGAAGTGGCTTCTGCCCTCTGGAAATTGAAAAGTGACGTGCTATAATAAAACGCTAAGTGTTGTATGTTTTGGCATCGTTTTTCAGTTCAGAGTGTGTTTGTTTTCAGTAAGTTAGGCTCTTGATCGGCATGGAAAGACGGGTGTCGGCGGCCAGGGCCAGCTTTGGTTGAGTCAGCGCGCTACGGCGGCGCTGTATAGCGAGCGTTCCGTTCGTTTTCCAACCTAGTCATGGTTTCTTGCCCCCACGCACGTGTCTGATGCAGTAGAATTTCCGCCATGAGCAGGTGGAGTTCTGTTGAGGCCGGTCGGCCCGACCAGGTGTAAGTAAGTCGTAGTATTGTCGGACTTGTGCAGTCGGCATGTTCGAAGACGTAGGCCCGTGAGGGCCGCAAGAAACTTTATCCTAAATAAGCAAGTCGTTGTGTAATCGAAAGCGCCTGTGCCAATCAAGAAACCTGAATCCCAAGCGGCTGCAAAGCCGAGCAAAGTGACCGCAAAATCCGCCAAGACAGCGGATAAGTCGGAAACGCGTGTCGCCAGCAACCCGCCGGCGGTCAGCCAGACCACCGACGCGGCCACGCTCGCCGCCATCGATACCTCGGGCTATGTGCTGCCGTCGGTCAAAGTGCCGGGCCGGCGCGGGCGCAAGCCGAAAGAATTCCAGCCAGAAAACGACGAAGTCGCAGCGCTGAACGCGGTCGAACGCGCCGAACTGAAGGCGGTCGACAAGGCCAAGGCCAAGGACCGTAAGGCCAAGGAAAAGGCGCTGCTGAAGGACGCTTTCTCCTCGGACACGGAAGCCACCGAGGAAGAACTCGAGCGCCGCCGCCAGAAACTCAAGACCCTGATCAAGTTCGGCAAGGAACGTGGCTTCCTCACGTACGCCGAGATCAATGACCACTTGCCAGAAAATATCGTCGATCCGGAAGCGATCGAGGGCATTATCGGCACCTTCAACGACATGGGCATCGCCGTCTACGAGCACGCGCCGGACGCCGAGACCCTGCTGCTGTCGGACAACGTCGCCACCGTCACCAGCGACGACGAAGCCGAAGCGGCCGCCGAAGCGGCGCTGTCGACGGTCGACTCCGATTTCGGCCGCACCACCGACCCGGTGCGCATGTATATGCGCGAGATGGGCTCGGTCGAGCTGCTGACCCGCGAAGGCGAGATCGAGATCGCCAAGCGCATCGAAGACGGCCTGAAAGACATGATCCAGGCGATCTCCGCCTGCCCGGTGACGATCGCCGAGATCATCGCCGCCTCCGACCGCATCCGCGCCGATGAAATCAAGATCGATGAAATCGTCGACGGCCTGGTCGATGACAGCGCCGAAGTGGTCGCTCCGGTAGCGGCAGCGCCGGCCGAAGAGGACGAGGAAGAAGAGGAAGAGGAAGAAGAGGAAGAAGAGGAAGAGGAAGAAGCGAGCGCGTCTGGCGCCGCCGGTTTCTCGGCCGAACAGCTGGAAGCGTTGAAAAACGCCGCGCTGGAAAAATTCGACGTCATCTCCCTGCAATTCGACAAGATGCGCCGCGCCTTCGAGAAGGAAGGCTACAACTCCAAGGCCTACGTCAAGGCGCAGGAAGCGATCTCGTACGAGCTGCTGGGCATCCGCTTCACCGCCAAGGTGGTCGAGAAGCTGTGCGACACGCTGCGCGGCCAGGTCGACGAAGTGCGCCACATCGAGAAACAGATCCTGGACGTGGCCGTGAACAAGTGCGGCATGCCGCGCGCCCACTTCATCAAGGTCTTCCCGGGCAACGAAACCAATCTGGAATGGGTGGACGGCGAAGTGGCCGCAGGGCACGCGTACAGCGCCATCCTGGGCCGCAACATCCCGACCATCAAGGAACTGCAGCAGCGCCTGATCGACCTGCAAGCGCGCGTCGTACTGCCGCTGCCGGACCTGCGCAACATCAACCGCCAGATGGCGGCCGGTGAAATGAAGGCGCGCAAGGCCAAGCGCGAAATGACCGAGGCCAACTTGCGCCTGGTCATCTCGATCGCCAAGAAATACACCAACCGCGGCCTGCAATTCCTCGACCTGATCCAGGAAGGCAATATCGGCCTGATGAAGGCTGTGGACAAGTTCGAATACCGTCGCGGCTACAAGTTCTCGACCTATGCGACGTGGTGGATCCGTCAGGCCATCACCCGCTCGATCGCCGACCAGGCGCGCACCATCCGGATTCCGGTGCACATGATCGAAACCATCAACAAGATGAACCGGATTTCCCGCCAGATTCTGCAGGAAACCGGCGCCGAGCCGGACCCGGCGACGCTGGCCATCAAGATGGAGATGCCAGAGGACAAGATCCGCAAGATCATGAAGATCGCCAAGGAACCGATTTCGATGGAGACGCCGATCGGCGACGACGACGATTCGCACCTGGGCGACTTCATCGAGGACAACAACACGCTGGCGCCGTCGGACGCCGCGCTGCACGCGTCGATGCGCGGCGTGGTCAAGGACGTGCTGGATTCGCTGACCCCGCGCGAAGCCAAGGTGCTGCGGATGCGTTTCGGTATCGAAATGTCGACCGACCACACGCTGGAAGAAGTGGGCAAGCAGTTTGACGTGACGCGCGAGCGGATACGTCAGATCGAAGCCAAGGCGCTGCGCAAGCTGCGCCACCCATCGCGTTCGGACAAGCTGAAAAGCTTCTTGGAAGGCAACTAAGACTTGACTAGTGGCCGGGCTAGCCCTTATCCTCGCGAGTTCGTTTTAAAAACGAGCGCGCGTTAGAGGGGCTGCCAGGCTCCCAGCGCAAAGCAAGACCCTGGGCCTCTAGCTCATGCTTGGTTAGAGCAGCGGACTCATAATCCGTTGGTGCCGTGTTCGACTCACGGGAGGCCCACCAAATTCAGTAAGGAAAACAATGGGTTAGCGTAAAAGCTAACCCATTTTTCTTTTCTGAAACCGCTTACACACCGCTTACACACTTTCAACCCCGCGTTTTTCCTTACACACCGCCCTTTATTTGCCCTTTTTACGCACGGGCATTACAGTGTGTCTCTATGGCAGAAAAAATCGACACCACGCACGTATTGATGGAGAACGAACTCATCGTCTATCGACGTGAGCGCAGCAACATCTGGCAATGTCGCTTCAAGGTTGATGGCCTTTGGCAGCGCGCATCAACTAAGGAGCGTGACCTCAAGAAAGCTAAGGCCAAGGCCCGCGAATTGATGATCGAAGCGGAGATTCGGAAGCGTTCCAATTTGCCGGTCATTACACGCCGCTTCCGCGATGTCGCCAAGCTTGCCATCCAACGTATGGAGCAAGAGCAGGCCAGCGGTAAAGGTAAGGTCTCTTACAGCGACTACATCCGAGTAATCCAAGACTATCTCATCCCATTCTTGGGTAAGCGCAGTATCACCAGCATTGATTACGCCGCGCTGGACGAGCTGGATGCCTGGCGTATTACGGAAATGGGCAAGGCTCCCGCAAACAGCACGTTGCTCACGCATAACGCAGCATTGAACCGGGTTTTCGATGAGGCTGAAGAACGGAAATTCCTTACCAATGCCACTCGGCCAAAACTTGAAGCCAAGGGTAAGACCGGCGACCGGCGCCCAGCATTTGAGCTGAGTGAAATTCGTGCCGTCATCAACAATTTCGATGGCTGGATCGCACGGGCGAAGACGAACAAGAGCAAGGAAATGCGCGAACTGATGCGCGACTACGTGGATATTCTGCTCGACACTGGCGCAAGGCCGGGTAAGGAATTGCTCGATCTGAAGTGGAACCAAATCAAGTTCGCAAAGAAGCCGATGTATAGGACTTCCGACGGTGAGCACGACCCGGATATTGAGCCCGGCGGCCTGCTGCTGAATTTAAATCGTAGCTGTGAAATGGTCGTCACCGGCAAAACCGGCACTCGCACTATTGTAGGTATGAACGGCACCGTGTTTGCTATGGTGCGAATTATTCAGCGCAACTACGGCGTCAAGAATCCAATCACTGATCCGCTGAAGGGCATTGCGATTCCCAGCAACAATGACTATGTTCTGCGCCTGAAAGACAAGACCGATGCGAGCGAAAGTTTTCAGAAGATGTTTGCGAGCTTCTTGGAAGATCATAGCTTGTTGGTCGATCCGAGAACGAATCAGAAGCGCGTGTTTTATAGCCTGCGCCATACCTACGCCACGCTGGCACTGACCCACGATCAGGTGCCGATTCATACGCTGGCTAAACAGATGGGAACGAGCGTGCTGATGATCGAGAAGCACTACAGCCACTTGAAAGTTGTTCAGGCTATCGACCAGTTGCGCGGGGAAGAGACGAAACGACTGCTTGCCGCCGGCAGCATCGTTGACGAAAATTACCAGTCTAAAGCTGCGGCGAAAGCCGAAAGCAAAACGCCAATGAAGAAAACGGCATCAGCGGCCAAGAAAAGCAAGTAGTTGCGACCAGAGCGTCACTTCAATTGACGCTCCTACTTACTCGCGATCCGTCGCACTATTGAGCAGTGGCCTTGATCTTCGCTGGCTTCTTGATCGCCTTCAGCAGCTCATCAACTTCACCGGCTGCTACGGCCTCGATAACCGTTTCGATGGTCGACACCAGTCGGGCAGCTTTCCCAACTTCGATTGCCGTCTTACCTGGAGCGAATTCGATAGGCACGTTGCCGTAGCGAACTTCCAGCACAATGTTATCGGCTGCGCCGCTGAACCAAGCCTTGACACGTTTCGGCGTAGATTCGGTAGTTTTTTCGCCAGTTTCCTTATTGATTTTTACCCGCTGCTTGTCCGGCGCTGCATACGGCTTGCCATCAACAAAGCACAACGCAATTTCACGCTGCTCCTGCAAACGGGTCAGCAGTTTTTCACGGCGCGCAACGATTGGATCGGTGCTGGTGGTTTTCGCTGGCATAGCGATAATTTTCAGACTGCCCAAGATGGATTTGCTCATTTCTCACTCCTAAAAATTGTTGTCTATGGAGTAAGTATGTGGTCGTATCCCAGCATCGTCTACCGAAAAAGGCAATGTGGGTCATCGCAGTTTTTCGGCGCATTCGTTCATCAAATCAGCAGCTATGTCAGCTTGCAATTTCGCCAATTTCGCACCCTTGTCACGCACCGGCTGATAGTCACTGCTGCCGAATGCGACGGCTCGCTGCTGTAGCGCACAGCCCAACATCTGCCACGATTCGATACTGGGTTGTTTTGCTCGTGCTTTGAGCACCGCGAAATAACTTCTATCACGGCCCATATAGTTCTGACTGAAATCGTATGCGGACCTGACCAGTCGCTCCTGCTTCAGTTCTTCGTAAATTGCTTGTATCTGCATTGTCGTCACTCCTTCGTTGAGTAACTATTTATCGCCGCGCTACGCAAACAAGATTCGCGCTGGCCTGTCACGATCAAGCATAAATAGTAGTAGCGCTACTGACGCAACTGGCCGTAAAGGACGATGCTGATAGACAGCGAAAAGTGCGTGTCTGTCTCGACATCCGCTCAGGTTCAACGACATCAACCACAACGACCGTAGAGCAAAAAATAGTAGCGCTATTATTAAGTCGTCCGTAAAAATAGTAGCGCTAATATAGTATGTGTAGACGAGCCGATGCAGGCAACGAATGAAGACAAGCCGAAGGCGAAAGACATCTATGTCAGCGATGATCCTGCTACCGGTGCGAAGCAAAAAAATCAAAACAACAACAGGAAAGGGATATGACGCAAGAACCAGAAACACCAGCCACAGCAATAGACGCATTCGTTGCTTACATCACGCAGGCACTGATCGCCGAATGCGGAGAAGAGCATCAACCCAAGATTGAACGATGTGTCGAAAAAAAGCACGCAGCTATCTTGGCAGACCTGACGCAAGTGTATTTCAGTCAGGCACGGCACAACTGGTTTGCCAGCAATCCAGATATCAAAGTAATGCGATCAAAAAAAATGGAGGTTGCGTGGGGGCGCATCCAGATTGGCGGCAAGCAGCACTGGTTGAATGCGCTGCTGTCACGATATCTGTTCACGACGCTGCTCACAGGCAGCAATACCACACAGACGGCGTCGGCGGTTCAATTCACCAAGCCTGTCGTGGTCAATGCGATTCTTGAATATGTCAGCCAACAGCAAGGGGCGCGTTTAACTGATGTTGAAACGGTCGCGAATGCCGAAGCTGATTACTGCGTCACCAGCATTGACCTCCCATCACTACGCCACTATATCGCCGATGTCGCAAAACAACTCAGCACGAAATCATATGCTGCGGAGTTGAGAAGAAAACTGGCGAAGGCGATACTCAGCGATGATGAGGCGATGGACAGAATCATAGAGGACAAGCGCCAGAAGTTGGAATACAAGTTGGGCTATGCCATTGCCATCGCCCGCAGCATCGACGGTAACGATGAACTATGGCAGGAGGCAAGCAAATCTGCCGCCGGTCGCCTGTATCTTAGAGGCGTGAATTTGCAAACTGCTCCGAAAGAAGTCCGACACGCAGCACTTGGTCGGTCAGTTGCATACGATTTGCGCTGCGGGGCTTTGGGCGTATTTGCTGCATTAGCAAATGGATTCACCGCCGACGAGTTGAAATTTCACGCCATCAAGAATTACATCCAGCATCGCAATGAGATACGCTCGGCGATTACACGAGACATCTACGAGGATGCAAAGCACTGCGACGACATCAAGGAATTCTACGGCTACCGTAAAGTCAAGGAAGCCTTTACAGCAATAGGATTTGGCGCAAGGCAGACCGTAGGTGGCTCGTGGATGGATGCTGCGGGAAATTGGAATACATCATCGCTCAAGGCGATACTTGGTGCCCAAGCCGATGCGTTTCTGACGCACACGCTGGCGAAGGACATCATCGCGGAATACGAGCTGGCTGCGAAGGTGGTTGCGATTTCATACAAACACAACGACGAATTCAGCGACTATTTGAAAACCAATTCGCGCATTGATCCAGCAATGAAATCGAAGCAGTTGCTGGCTCATATCTATCAGCATTTCGAAAGCGTGATTCTGAATGAGTTCGTTTGTGGAGCCACAACGCAAGGTGCGACGCTGTTGCTACCCTTGCACGATGGTGCTTACTTTGATTGTTCAGTCGATCATCAGAGTATTTGGTGGCTGATGCGCCTGCCGTTCATCGCGGACAAGTCGTTCATTCAGTTGGAGCGATCCAAATATGTATCGTGGACTGTAAAAAATGGATATCAGCAGAAGGACAACGAGCACAAAGCGTTCCTGCTGGCACAGGAAAATGCCGCAGTGGATTATTTCCCACGATACGCTCCGACTTGCGAGGTTTGAGAAGCTGTCCGCGAAAAATTAGAGAGCCGCAAGCTCCCATTGTGTAAATTTCCAAGCAGCAGCCCTGCAGCGCATTTTTAGAAATTCCCGCTACCCACGCCAGCCTGGCGTCGTTGCAAGCGTAGCGTGCCCCCTTTTATGCGTTTCGCGATGCAATAAAACAATGTTTGAGCTATGTGGGCTTGCATCAATATTTAATTCTGAGGTGGCAAGTCTATGCAAACAAGCGCAGACTTGCCACAACTACTCGCTTCACTATTAGTTGTCGCTAGGAAGCTATACAAAGATCAGCAACTCCGTGGTCGGGTGTGGCACGCACAATTCCTTCGCCGACACTTGATTCCGGGTAGTGAGTTGTAATTTCTCCAAGGAATGTATCTTTGCGAGTATTAGTCCAAATCTCCAGGGCAACCATAAAATCTTCGAAGTTCCACCCAGCTTCGATGACTTTGGCTGACACTGCCTCTTGGATCACTGACAGCTCTAGCTTATTCCCGGCATATGCCCCCACAGCATCGAGTGCATCAAGCACAATGGGGATCAGTTGTGTAAGTGAATTAGGTTTCTTCTTATTTCTATAATTGTTTTCCATATTTGCAGTTCCATTATATTTCGCACTATATCTAATAACTGCAAACCTTTTGCAGAAATAGCACAGAGCGGTGATTAGGGCAGCGCTGACACTGACCTTATATCAACGATACATTGCCATAAATGTAAAATCAAGTTTTAGGAAGAGTTAACTTTAGATATCATTTTTTCGCGTAATTTTGGAGGATGAGCAAGGAAAGGCCGGGAGACCACCTGCCGCACTGAATTAGTCATTTTTGTGCAAAAAGTGCAGTCACTGGTCTTGCGAGACGCACAAGGGTCAAAAGTTCGTGCACAATGCCTTGCACAAACTTTTGACCCTTGTGCGTTATGCCTGACCACTCTGACCTTCTCAAACGCCTTGCAAAGCTGCAACAGATCGAGGATCAAACTGCCGTCGCGGCCGAGCAGCCGACAAAAGATGAACTTGCACGCCGTCTTGCAAGACTAAATGAGCTGCGCTTACGAATGGATGCTGGCAATGATGTTGCCCGTCGCGATCTCAAAAATGCTTTAACAGCAGATGAATGGGCCAGATACGAACAAAGCGACAGCTTCATTCGATCCGGCCATCTTGGCGCGAGACCATCTGTTTTGGACACTTATATCGAAATGCTGCGTAAGGCAGACTTTTACCATTCGCGTGCTGAAAGCACCTTAGTCACTGATCGTAGCCGAATCGATCATCATAGCCGACCGGGGCGCCACCGGTTGCATACCGATGCTGAAACTGCATACGAGAAAGCAGTGGAATACTTGGCTGAACAACTCAATGTCAACGCCCATAGCAGGGCATTGATCGAGATGTGGCTTGATAGACCAGTTGATATGACGCCTGGTTATGAACCCAGCCTCGATCCAATCAGTATGCCACGCGTCTGCGGTAGCAGGTCTGGTCATTGTTTGACCAACGCCGAACCGACCATCTTTGACCAAAAGCGAAAAAACAAATATACATCACTGCTTGATGCTATTGAACACATCAAGCAGTTTTTGTAGTAATTTATTATTCCAGAGCCCTTCCACCTTAAGTAAAGATTTCCAATTTTGGCAATGCTCGCACTATTTTCATAGTTTCAAGGCTCACCGTAATAACCCGCTGGAATAGTTCAAGCGGGTAGCGAGCATTGCCCATCGTCTCCGTTGCCCAATCATTTGCATCCGTAATAATTCTACTTTCCTTGTGAATTTCGGAGACTTGCTGCTCCATTACCCATTCCAAGGCAGGCCTCCCGTTGACAACGTAATCGTATGCTTCAAGCGGAATTCCGGTCATCGTGATCTTGGTGTTGTAGATAACGGTTGATTTATCATCGACATTTTTGCCGTTGGCCTTTGTTTTGCCGAACTTCATTTTCTCAACGCGGTAGGCCATATCGTCCAGAGTTTTCATCAGTAACGAGCCGCCTGTGTATTGCACTGGATAACACGGCTGCGTCTCGTAGTTGATATGCAAATCAGCTAATTTACGGCCCGCTTGTGAGAATTCCCAAAAATCAGAAATCGTCTTCACTCGAGGGATACGCGGCAATTCTTTACTTAAGCTATCAGCATAGTTCTCACGATAATCTGGTGAATGCAAAAGGCCATAAATGTAATAAAACAAATCCTCCTTGCTGATGTTGGCATCTTTGTATGCAAGGTTGAAATGTTCAAGCCCAGCGTCGGAAATTCCATCTATGCGGTTTCCCTGCGAAATTTTATCTTTGTCGCTTGTTTGATTATCTTTTGAGAACATCTCTGTCTGATTGATTGGGTCCGACGGGTTTTCATCTATTTCTCTGACATTTTCGTATATGTAAAGCGGATAGCACTGAGCGCCGGCAACAACGTGAAGATTAGGCACGGTGTCCGAAATGAGAGCGGTAAATCCCTTAGTTTCCCCAACTCCAGTAACGCAAATTACTAGATTTTTTTCTTTCTTTGTTGGGAAGTATCTTGGCATTAAATGCCGAGTCCAATTCCAGCTCTTATTTGAATAAACCCATTCCTTGGAAAACGGTCTATAGAGTGAAATGGTAATATCGCTTTCATTGACAGTATGGACGCGAAGCTTTTTCACATCATTTATTACATCAGTAGTCCATTTGATCTTTGTCTTATCTCTGGATAGGAAACTCTCAATACTCTCAGAATCGCATTCATTGTCACGATATCTGGCGACTTCTTGATTGTAAAAACCAACCATTTCCTCTATTGTTGTGGACAACCGTGTCTTTGATGGATTATATGTCCACTCATCGCGGTTAGTCTTTATTCCCATTGAATAAGAACTAAAAATTGATGGCTCTGCTCCGGGATTTTTACTACCAATAACAATATGCGTGCTAAAGCTATCGTTTCGTTGATTTACCCAATCCCCGTGTTCATTTGGTTCTATTTTTTTCCACGAATTTTTCGCAGTAATTCCAGAAACGCTTTTAAATTGAGCAATGCGCTCTAATTTTTCAGCTTGGCTTAGGTAGTCACCTATGTCGTGCCAATATATTTTGCCGATATCCTTGGTTGAAGGATTCTTAACAAGCAAGGTTATTGCAATTGGTGCACGACTGCCGCTGCCAAAAATTTTGCCGCCTTCCTTTTTTGATAACTCTCCGGATGTGCGTTGATTTCCACGAAGATGAAATACATAAATACTACTAAATTCCTCAACTAGACATTTCCGCAAACCATCGGCTGTATTGGCTTCCAAAAAACCAGCATTTGTCACAAACCCAACGACGCCACTGTTTCCCAATCGGTCACTAGCCCAGCGAATTGCACGAATATAAGAGTCGTAAATCTTGCTCTTTCCAACGCTTTTTGATGAATTCTTAATGTACGTTTCTGAAATCCTTTTATCTAGGGACGGATATTCAACATTCTTAATATTGTCGTCATCCTTGTCGCCGGACGAATATGGCGGATTTCCGATAATAACTCGTATATCAAGTGCTTTTTGTTTTTTTCTACGATCGCTGTTTTCGACCATTAATTCACTTATAAGGTCTTCTTTTTCGTGAAGTTGGAATGTGTCAGTTAAACAGATTCCTTCAAACGGCTGATATTCGCCACCCATAATGTCGTGAAAAACCGCTTCAATGTTGATGGCTGCAATGTAATAGGCAAGCAGAACAATCTCATTGCAATGTATTTGGCTTGCATATTTTTTTGCCAAATCGTTCTTATCGATCAGTCCACTTTGCAGTAGGCGTGTGATGAAGGTGCCAGTACCAGTAAATGGGTCAAGGATATGAACATTGTCGCTTCCCAGTGTTTGACCGAACTCACTTTCAAGAATGTCGTTGACGCTGTTAATAATGAAATCTACGACTTCTACTGGCGTATATACAATGCCTAATTTTTTCGTCATCGCTGGAAAAGCGTTTCTGAAAAATTTATCGTAAAGTTCGACGACAATTTTTTGCTTACCTTTGGCATTGTCGATGCCTTCAGCTCGCATTTTTACGCTGTCGTAGAATGATTGCAGTGTGTCTGCTTCTTTAACTAACTGATGCTCCTGCAAGACATTCAGCACGCCTTGCATTGCAAGCGACATTGGATTGTGCTGTGCAAAGCTGTAATCGCTAAAGAGTGCATCGAATACCGGCTTCGTAATCAAGTGCTGGGCCAGCATTTCGATTACTTCACCATCGGTAATGCTGTCATTCAAATCGTCACGTAACTCAGCGGCGAAAGCATTGAATGCGGAAATTTCTTTGGTATGCTCTGGGTCTTCCAGAATGGCCTTAATGCGGTCGATATGGGTGCGGGCAATCCTGGCGATATCGTTCGCCCAATCTTCCCAGTGGTGCCGGTTACCTACCTTCTGCACCAGTTTCGCGTAGATCGCTTTTTCAATCTCGCCAATTTCAAATTGCAACGACGCTTGTGCTGGAACTTTATACCCTGCAAGGTCTTGGCCAATATTGAATTTTCCTTTTCCCGCATCCTTGTTCTTTGTGCTGCTATTCTTATCTTGTTTCTTTTGAATCTTGTCGGTGATGGCAATGACTTCCATTTTGCTGGTGTCTTTGCCGATCAGGTCCAGCTTGTTCACCATCGCATCAAAACGATCATCGTGCGACCGTAGTGCTTGGAGTACTTGCCATACGACGGCATACGTCTTGTTATCGTTCAGTGCTTCGTGTGGCTCAACGCCAGCGGGAATGACGACAGGCAAAATTACATAGCCGCGTTTTTTCCCCGGCGCATTACGCATTACACGCCCGACCGACTGCACTACGTCAACCTGGGAGTTACGTGGTGTCAGGAACAGCACGGCATCCAGCGCTGGGACATCAACGCCTTCGGACAGGCAGCGGACGTTGCTCAAAATGCGGCAGGTGTTGTCCGCGGCATCAGCTTTGAGCCAATTTAGTTTTTCTTCTTTGGCGCTGGCATTCATACTGCCATCGACGTGCTCGGCTTCACAAATCAGCTGTGATACCTGTTCGAATTCTTCCGTGCGCTGGTATTCCTCAACGACTTTCTGGAACATCCCGGAAATCTGCTTGGAACTGACCTTGTGTGCTTTCGCTGCGTTGGCAATTTCGATGACTTGGCAAAATGCGACGGCGCGTTTCATTGCGTGTGAATCACCAACAAGCTCTTCCGATAGACCTTGCTTGGACAGCGCCTTCCAGCAGCCAATGATCTTTGCAGCGTCATCGACCTTGAGCTGGTTGTTTTCGTCTTTTAGCAACTGCTGCAAGCGACGATTGACGTGCGACTCTTCAATGGACAGCACAATCACTTTGTAATCGACCAGCAGCTGCTGCCTGACTGCTTCGGAGAACGTAATGACGAACAGCTCTGAGCCATAAAGTGCAGGGTCATCCATCGAGCACAGAGCAACGTTGTCCGTTTCTGCTTTTGCCTTGGCTGAGTCGCCGTAGATGCGCGGCGTAGCGGTCATATAAAGCCGCTTGTTTGCGCGAATAAAGTCGGCGTCGTGAACCTTGACGAAAGTACTTTCGTCCTCATCACCAAACGTAGCACCAGTAGTACGATGGGCCTCATCGCAGATAATCAGGTCGAAATCACCAAGTCCAAACTGATGCTGTGCTTGGCTGATGACATCAATCGAGTGGTACGTGCTGAACACGACGCTCATATGCTGAGCGTCGTGTCGCTTGGACATTTCTACGGCTAGGCGCGAAGGCTGGGTCGTTGCTGGATAACTCAATTCGTGGGCGAACGTCTGCACCACATCATCATCCTTTTTGCGTTTATGACCCACATCGCTATCTGAGCAAACAGCGAAGCTATGGAGTTGCGTGGCGCTTTCTTGCGTCCATTCGGTCAGTGACTGTGATAGCAGTGAAAGACTCGGGACCAAAAACAGCACACGTTTGCCAGCGCCTGCCAATTTCTCCGCAACCTTCAAGCTGGTAAACGTCTTGCCTGTGCCGCAAGCCATAATGAGCTTGCCACGATCAGCCGTTTGTAAGCCGCGCTCAACGGCAATCAGCGCTGTTTGCTGATGTTCGCGAAGTTGCTTCTTCGCTTTCAGTACGGGCGCTTGGTCGGGGTGATATTTTTCCCAATCAATCTGGCTGTTTTCCAGAACGTTCAAGTCGATCTTACTGACTGGCGGCTGCTGGTTTTGCAATGCGTCGTTGGCGTGCTCACTCCAATTGTTGGTGGTGGCCACGATGATGCGATGAGTGAATGGCTTCTTGCCGGAGGCAGTGAAGAAGCTGTCGATGTCGGCCTTCTGAACTTTGTAATCGGCTGCGTAGAACTTGCACTGGATTGCGTGGAATTCACCCGTCCCTTGTGTTTGTGCTACCAAATCAATGCCAGTGTCACGACCATCCAGACCTTGCTCTTTTGCCCAATCCGCATATGACCAAACTTTGCTGTAGAGATCGCGGTAAGTCGCCTCGTTGCGGAGGTAAGTGCAAATCAACTCCTCAAAGTAAGTGCCTTTCTCCCGCTCGCTGACGGAGGCATTGCGGTAAGTGTTTAGAAGATCGGGGAGTGCGGCCATATGTGACTCTTTCTATAGGCAAAATTCAATGTTTGCCATTATGAATCACACAGTGTTTACCGGGGGCGAAAAGTTCACCATATCAAGGTACTCGCCGGCTTCCTTTCTTAGGGAAAGCCGAGACGGCATACTTCTGCATAGTTGCCGCACACGCGCTATAGGGAGGCAGTTGTGGCAATGTTGTAATAGCGTTTACCCATACACCACAGGGCAAAGCTGTCACGAAACCGTTGCGTATTCTGTTGCGAAATTGATGTTTATGTTGCAAAATTAGATATGGACTTAAATGCAACAATTTCACAGAGGGCACGCCAGAATGAGCGTCATTTCGTATCTTAGGGTTTCAACAAGTGAGCAAGCCGTTCAAAATCAGCGGCAGGCAATTACTGGCGCTGGCTGGCAAGTGGATAAGGAGTTTGCAGACGAGGCTGTTAGCGGCACTACCAACGCGGCCAGCAGGACTGGCTGGGCTGCTTGCGTGAACTACATACGCGACGGCGACACGCTGGTTGTATATGCGCTGGATCGGCTTGGCCGCAGCACTGTTGATGTGCTGACGCAAATCAACCTACTTACTGAGCGCGGGATACGCTTGGTGATTCTCAAGCAGGGATTCGATACGGATACGCCGGCGGGCAAACTGGCACTGACGATGTTTGCCGCCTTTGCTGAATTTGAACACAGCATCAGGAAAGAGCGCCAGATCGAGGGGATTGCGCGGGCGCGAACTGAGGGCAAGTATCAGGGACGCAAGCCTAAGCTGTCCCCCGAGCAACAAGCCGAGCTTCAGCGCCGCTATACCGCAAACGAAAATCGCAGTGAACTGGCCCGACAGTTTGGCATTGACCGAGCAACGGTCCATCGCTACTGCAACTCCGTCGCTTAAAGCGACGGTACGATCGCTGCCACAGTGATAGCTTGAATATTCTATCTCCTTTACTCCGGGACTTTTTACCGGGAACTTGGCTGTGCCAGGTTTCCGGTTTTCTTTTGGTCCTGTAATTCTTCACTGGCGTGACTATTAGATAGATTTTGCCAGTGGGAAAGGTGTACGATCAGGTAGGACTATTCCTATAAACGCGGCTTTACTGTGGAGGCATCGTGGCATTTAAAGTTACTATGA
Organism: Duganella sp. GW821-FHT07G03; assembly: GCF_059418605.1. Taxonomy (NCBI): domain Bacteria; kingdom Pseudomonadati; phylum Pseudomonadota; class Betaproteobacteria; order Burkholderiales; family Oxalobacteraceae; genus Duganella; species Duganella sp. GW821-FHT07G03. Next base: position 89,321 of record NZ_JBWKQE010000005.1, on the reverse strand, counting down.
ACGGCGTTGCAAGCTATTTGACCCCGGCGATCTTGCAATCCGAAAAGAAAGTGACCTTAGTCTATGGGCTTAACGGCACAGGGAAAAGCACTTTATCAAACTACCTGTACGATCCAACAGATAGTAAATTTCACGCTTGCAGCAATGAAGGATTTGCTGATGCACACGTCTACGTTTATAACAGCAAATTTGTTCGGGATAATTTCTACGAAATCGACAAGCTAAGTGGAATATTTACCTTATCAAAGGTAAACAAGGAGATTGAGCAAGAAATAGAACAAAAGACTAAAGCTCTTGGCGAACTTAATGCTGAGCAAAAAACACTTGAGGCGAGCATATCTAAGAAAGACACTGAACTGTCCGAGAAGAAGGGTACAGCAGAGGACGAAACTTGGAAAATTAAGACAAAATATTCAGGCGGTGATAGGGTTCTTGAATATTGCCTCAAGAATTTAATGAAATCAAAGAGCAGCTTATTTGACCATATTTCTGCACTTCCGGCTCCAAGCGAACCGCCAACGAAAAATATTGAAGCTTTACGTAAGGAGGTTGAGGCGTTGCAGGGGGATCAGGCAAAGTCCTATCAAAAACTTCCGAAATTGACAGTGGCCGGTATTGATTCTGAGAGTGATGCGATCCTTGGGCAACCAATCATCGGAAATCAGGACAGCCCCGCTGCTAACCTAATCAAGAAACTTGGAAGTGCGGATTGGGTCAGTGAGGGTATTCCATTCGTTGATATTCTGCAATCGGAAGGTGACGAAACCTGCCCTTTCTGCCAAGCCAAGACTCTTTCAGCTGCGGTAGCTACTACCATAAAAAATTATTTCGATGAAACCTTCGAATCTTCAATGACATCGCTGAAGGGGCTATTGGCGAAGTATCGCACTTTTGTGGATGGGCAAGCAGTCTTTGATAATTATCAGGAAAACCCATTTTATATAGAGCGGAAGTTAGAAATCGACGCACTGCACGGGCAACTCACGGCGACCTGGGCGGCAAATTTAGAAGCAATTCAGCGCAAGATTAAAGCGCCTTCATTGCCTGTGGCACTCACGATGTCGAAAGAGACTATCGAAGCTCTGAATCAGGTTATTGATGCAGTCAATAAATCCATAGAGGTACACAATGCGAAGATTGAGAACAGGGATTCGGCGCTAGCCGATATTAAGGACGAATTCTGGAAAATATGCCGTTGGGAGTATAACTCTGCTATCGAGACTTACCGCAACCATACCGAAGAACGTAAGAAAGAGCGGGCAGAAGAGCAGACAAAGAAGACGAAGCTCCAGACCGACAAGACGACAATAGGAAACAGCCTCGCCGAATTGCAAAGAAAGACCGTCAACATTGATGAGGCTGTTGACACTATCAATGGTCGATTAGTTGATTTAGGTATCGACTCTTTTAATATTATTAAATCAGGAGACAATCGCTACAAGGTTTCTAGAAATGGAATTGCTGGCGAAGATTTTCTTTCATTAAGTGAAGGTGAGAAAACCGTTATTAGCTTTCTCTATTTTGTTGAGTTATGCAAAGGAAAGAAATCTCCTACACAAATTGGTGATAAAAAAATTGTTGTTATCGACGATCCGATTTCTAGCCTGTCGCACATTTACATATTCAATATCGGTGAACTAATCAAGGTGGAGTTTAGTAATTCTGATAAGTTTGAGCACGTCATCATTCTTAGTCATAGCCTTTATTTCTTCTATGAGCTTACGGAGATTAAAGAGGAGCGACGACACGAGAAACAGAAGTTGATGCGAATTACAAAGAACTCAACGGGTAGTAGGATTGTCGATATGAAGTATGAAGAAATCCAAAATGACTATCAGGCTTACTGGAACGTCATTATGGATGAAGGGCAGCATCCGGCCTTGATCGCAAACTGTATGAGAAATGTCATCGAATACTTCTTTAGTTTTGTGAGAAAAATGCCGTTGGCCAACGTTTACCAGCAACCAAAGCTAAAAGAAGCTAAGCACCAGGCGTTTTACCGCTTTATGAACCGTGAGTCGCATTCTGTTGGTCAAAACCTTTTCGATCACAAAGAGTTTGACTACGCCAGATTCAAGGAGGCTTTTAAAATAGTTTTCGATGAGACTGGTTTCCCGGAGCATTACAAAGCGATGGCTAAGGGGAAGTAAGGGGAAGTGGTGGATGGAGGCTCGAAGCTCGGAAAATCCCACTCGTCAGGTATGCAGCAGAAAAGCTGAACAACCAGCCTGTGAGCTGAAATACGCGCAGCTGAAAATTCCGAGCGAACAATAGGGCGGATACACGCGCTGCCGATGCTGTCCTGACATCACGGTGGAGGCTGGATGCCTTCAAGATCCACAAGGCGACCGATTGCTTTGCTGCCCTTTGAAAGAGCGTGTTGGGCGGTCGCCAATACCTGAATATTCAGCAGCAATTGCTTATTCAGCTCGTCTTCGCTCGATACTCGATCTTCAATCTGCGTGAGCAGTGCTATCGTTGAACTTATTCGCCCTTGAGCCGCAGCAAGATGCACAGCAATATCTTCAGGGAGCACGGCCAAGCTTGCCAGCTCGGCAGAGGTGAGCGGCTTGAATTTTTGCAGGAATTGCTGTGCAACCAGAATGGTCTTCAGTATGCCTTCCAGCGTCATCAGGAAGGGCGGCTTGTTGTCCAGCACTATCGCCAGCGTTTTCAGTGCATTTTCACAATGGGCGTCGTTGTGCACAACTTGGAAGTATACATTTGCCGCAGTAAGTCGTGCCGCAGTGAACGCTTCGCGACGCTTTTGTCGATTCTGCTCTGTAGCCAACCAAATGGCCGCTCCAAACGCACCGATAGAACCAACGCTACCAAACCAAGTAGCCCAGTCGCCGCTTGCCGGGGGTGTCCAATGGTGTGCAGTAAAGAGCTTCAACGCCAGGTAATGGAAAATCAGCAGCCCGCACACTGCAAAAAAGACCCAGCATAGGCCGACAAGAACCTTTAGTCTGAAGACAATGTTTTCCATAGGGGAATCGTATCACCTACCGGCGCTCAAAAGTGATGTCTGAAATTCCCACTCATCAGGTATGCAGCAAAGAAGATGTACCACCGACCTTGGCGCTGAAATACGCGCAGCAGAAAATTCAGGGTCACGTATAGGTGAGTGGTGCTGTATAAAAACACAGTGCACGGGAACTGTTGAGGTATAATGGCCTCGTTTGGCAGTGCTATTTCAACCTTGCAGTCTCAACCTTACAGAAGGGGAACGCAGATGAAAGAACCAGGACTGGATAATCGTCACCGTGACAAGGATGGAACGATTCAGCAGAAGCGCAGCGACACGCAGAATCAGAACCTGTCGCAACCTATCCCCGGCTTCGGGCCTAAGACAACGCTGGGAACGATGAGGGAAAAAACGGGACAGGTGAGTGAAAAGGATGTGCGCCAAGCAGCCAAGAAAATGGGCAAGTAGTGCTGTCAAAGGCTGCCACAGCGGCGCCTGCACCGCTGTGGAGCAGCCGCAAAGCGCCAGTCCCTGTAGGCTGCTGTCCAAAACGGTAGCTTACACACTTTGATACACACCGTGCCAAATACGCTGTAACGCTTTGATTTTGAATGACTATTTTAGAGTAAATGCTCTCATAATCCGTTGGTGCCGTGTTCGACTCACGGGAGGCCCACCAAATTTAGTATGAAAAACAAGGGGTTACGTTAGATCGTAACCCCTTTTTTTATTCTGAGCTCTTCAAAGGTTCAACGGAAGTTCAACAGAGATTTAGCCTTGCAAGCGGATTTAGCTGACGGGTTGCCATGGTTTTTCCCGGTTGGGTGTTAGAAAACACAGTTGGGATATATTGGCCCGTTAGAAATAGCAGGCCTTATATTTTCAACATGGATATCGCTTCCCTTTCATACCTGTTGGAAATTGTTCGTTTTCTAACAGGCCGCATTTCACGACAGCATTGCTTTAATGAAATTGTTTCATTGCCAATTTGCATATGGAAACAAAGTTTTCAAAAATTGTCAGTGAAAAGGTGCGGTGCATCACATTCAAATATCGCAGATTGCGATATGCTCAGGCATGCGAGTAATTTCCAACAAAGCTCTGGTCGATTTCTCGACAGTTCATCCTCTTGCCCATGCGCCGATGCAAGCATGGAGGAAGATCATCGAATCTCGCCCGTTTGTGAACTTTGCCGATATCAAGAGCGCATTCAACGCCACGGACAAGGCTGGGGATAGTTATATTTTTGACATTGGCGGTAATAAGTACCGGATCATTACGGGGATCAGCTTTCGGCATCAGAAGCTGTACATCCGGTATGTATTTACTCATGAGGAGTACAACAAATGGAAGCCTTAATGGATAAAGACGTGGTCGCTGAGATCACGTCGCACTACCAAGCCCTTTCGTCGCTCGTTCCGCTGCGCGTTATTCGCAACGAACAAGATTACGAGAAGGCTATTTTTGCACTCAACCGGCTTCTGGACGCTGGCGCAGCTAGTGACGAGCATCCGCTTGCTGATTTGGTCAACGCTCTAGGTAATCTGATCGGCGACTACGAAGATCAGCAGTACCCCGCTGAGCAGGTCTCTCCAATAGCGATGATTCGCTTTTTGATGGAGCAGCATCGCCTTTCTCAGTCAGACCTGCCGGAGATTGGTGGACAGAGCGTTGTTTCCGAGGTGTTGAATGGAAAGCGAGAGTTAAACGTACGCCAGATTAAAGCATTGTCTGGGCGCTTCAATATTCCGGCGTCGCTCTTTTTATAGCTCGCGTATGGGTACAAGCCAGTTACCGAGTTCTACCATGGTAACCACACTGGTAACCGGCGACCGGTAACGCCGCTGTTGCTTTGCAGCGAATCCAGAAACCGTCCCGCGCTACCTGCGCTCGGAAACCATAGAGCCGGCCTACGCCGAGAGGCACCTAAAGGAATTGGGGTTCGAGGGGGCTCACGGCAGGGGCGCGGCGTTCGCGAGGACCTGGAGGGCGGGTCAAACTGAGAGGGGCAGTCCGGCCAACACACGAACATACTGGACGACTATTCTTTGCCATCATGGGACGGTCAAGTCCATACCGAGCATCCTGATAAGGACGAAGGTGACGAGCCCGAGGCCCATGAGCGCCAGGACGAAGACTGCGGCCACCTTGCCGCCCGCGCGTAGCACCGCGCGCATCTCATTCTCCTTCCCCTTTTTCCCTTGATCGTAATGCCACTTGATGGCGAAGAACATGCCCGTGCCGAGCACGAGAGCCTTGAATGCAACGAAGACTATTGGTATCCAATCCATCATTTTGAGTATTTCCTGGCTGAGAGCGGAGCAATCGTCGGCGACTGCCATGCAAAGATGGTGCTGCTGTACGCTCTGATGCATACTACCTAAAAGCAATTTCCATACATTGAGACAAAATGTCCCAGCCGAAAACCATGCAAGATGAAAATGCGCCAATCTGGTTGCCGCGATTGGCCGGGAACAAAGGGCCACGTTTTTTGCAGATTGCGGATGCGTTGCAGGCGGCGCTGGCAGACGGATCGCTAAAACCGGGCGACCGTCTACCGCCGCAGCGCCAGTTGGCAGCACAGCTGGACGTCGACCTGACGACGATCACGCGCGCATACGACGAAGCCAGGCGCCGCAACTTGTTGGAGGGGCGCGGCGCGCGAGGCACTTATGTCGCGGCGCCGAAAGTCGAATTGACCTCGCTCCTCGACCTGAGCATGAACACCCCACCACCGCCGGACGGCGTGGACTTCGACGACATGTTGAAGCAAGGTTTGTCGCAAGTACTGATGAGGGCAGATAATGCTTTGCTGATGACTTACCACCTGGGCGGAGGAAGCGACTCCGACCGTAAGGCTGGCGCCCAATGGCTGGAACCGATGTTTGGACATCTGGATTTCCGGCAGCTTGTAGTCTGTCCGGGTGCGCAAGCGGCGATCGCCGCATTGATCCTTGCGCTGACGGAGCCTGGCGATATCATCCTGGCAGAGCCAACGACTTATCCCGGCTTGCGTGCCGCAGCGACCCAATTCGGCCGGCACATCATTGCGGTGGCAGCGGACCAGCATGGGATGTTGCCTGAGGTGTTGGAGGAAGCGTGCCGCCAGCACAAGCCTGGGCTGGTCTACCTCAATCCGACATTACAGAACCCGACCGCCACCACCATGCCGGAACGCCGGCGCAAGGAGCTCGCCGGCATCGCGCAGCGCTGCCATGTGCGCATCGTCGAGGACGATCCCTACTGGCTCCTTGCCGATGCCCCGCCGCCACCGATTGCCACGTTTGCCCCGGAGCAGGTGACCTACATCTCCACCCTGTCGAAATGCCTGACGCCCGGCTTGCGTGTCGCCTTCGTGCTCATACGCGACCCGCACGAACGCGAACGCTTCCTGGCCGCGCTAAGGTCGTTTGCGCTGATGGTCGCTCCTCTGACGGCAGCACTGGCCACTCAGTGGATACTCGACGGTTCGGCTGACGGATTGCTCGAAGGCGTACGCAACGAGGCGCGCCTGCGCCACCGGATGGCTAGCGATATTCTGGCAGGGCGGTACAGCGGCGCCGGCGACGGCCTGCATATATGGCTCGAGTTGCCGGCGTATTGGAACTCCTCGCAGCTGGCGCGTGCAGCCGACAGCGAGGGCATCGCAGTCACGCCGGCGGAGGCCTTCGCCACTGGCAGCGTATCCGCGAATGCCATTCGGATCTCGTTGGGCAGCATCAAGGACCGTGGACGCTTACAGGCGGGTCTTCAACGGCTGTCCCATCTGCTTGCGCGGCGGCCCGAGTCGTACATCGCTGCCGTGGTTTAACTGGCGCCGTCGATCAGACCAGCCTGAACTCGCCAACAGCTGGGCCAGCCTCATCTGGGCTCAATACCTGGCCGGCGCGTTCGGCGCCGGCGTCGCCTTGCGGATGAAGTCGCGCAGGTCTTCGTTGGACGTGGCCAGGTCTTCCGAACGCAGATACATCATGTGGCCGCTGCGGTAGCCTTCAAAGCGCAGGCGGTCTTTCATCTTGCCGCTTGGATCGAGCTGCCACATGGTGTACTTGGCGTCGAAGTAGGTGCAGGCGCCGTCGTAGTAGCCGGACTGTATCATCACCTTCAGATACGGATTGGCGGCCATCGCCAGGCGCAGATTGTCGCCGGTTTTTTCGTTCTTGAAATCCCATGGATGGACGTCGCCGAACAGCGCGTACTTGAGGTCGGTCTTGAACTGTAGCTCGTTGCGCAAGTACTGGTTGATGGCTGGCGTGAACGAATGCAGCCAGGAACTGAGCTCGGCGTTGTAGTCGGGCGCGTTGCCGCTATCGCTCTTGTCGATGCCCAGGTAGCGCGAGTCGAGGCGGCCGACGGTCTTGCCCTGTGCGCGCAGCAACTCCTTCCAGAAATGCTCGGGCGGCACCACCAGATTGTGCTGCAGCAGGAAAGTCTCGGACAGTCCGGAGTAGCGCGCCATCTTCGCGGCGATCTGGGCTTTTTTCTGCGGGTCGAGGAAGCCGCCCTTGGCCAGCGCCGGCAGCAGCTCATCGACGGTGAAGGCTTCGACTTCCGGCAGCACATCTTTCAGGTCGCGGCTTTGCAGGTCCGCCGGCAGCACTTTCTGGTACCAGGCGGTGGCGGCGAAATACGGCAGCGCCAGCGCCTCGCCCACCGCGCCTTCGCGCTTCAGGCCCAGCTCGGTTGGCGACACCAGCACCACGCCGTTCAGATACATCCACTGCGCGTTCTGCAGTTCCAGCGCCAGGCCGGCCACGCGCGAGGTGCCGTAGCTTTCGCCGATCAGATACTTGGGCGAGGTCCAGCGGCCTTCGCGCGACACGAAGGCGCTGACCCATTCGGCCAGATAGGCGATATCGGCATTGACGCCGAAGAAGCGGGCGCGGTCGTTCTTGCCGTCCAACACGCGCGAAAAGCCGGTGTTGACCGGATCGATATAAACGATATCCGCGACGTCGAGGATGGAGTGCGCATTGTCGTGCACGCCGTACGGCTGGGTGGGATAGCCTTCGGCGTCGAGGTTCAACAGCTTGGGACCGGTGTAGGCGATGTGCATCCACACCGATGCCGAACCGGGCCCGCCGTTAAACGACAGCACCAGCGGGCGCCGGCTCTTGTCAGCCACGTCGGTGCGCTGGTAGTAGGTGTAGAACAGCGACGCGATCACCTTGCCGTCCTTGTCCCACACCGGCTGGGTACCGGTTGTTACTTTGTATGGAACGTTCTTGCCCTTGATGACGACCTGCGCCGTTTTGCTGACCTGGGTGTCGGCCTTGAGTACGCGCTCATGGGCCAGCAGGTCGGCGGCGCGCTCCTTGCCGAGCGCAGGCGCGGCGGCCGCGGCGGCGGGCGCGGGCGCAGCGGATTCCGCATCTTGCGCGGAGACGGTCGCGCTCAACACCAGCAGCAACATGGCAAGCTTGGATTTCATACACAACTCCCGGAGGTGAAATAACCAATAGTAGTTCAGCTTCGGGTTTGCAGTCCAGTTTGCTGTCGCTCAGGTTTTGGCTGCGGCTTCAGCCGCCCGCACATCGACCATCGCGATCACCAGATCGGCCTCGGCCAGCATCGTCTTGACCGGGAAGCCATCCTCCAACGCCACCACGGCGCCGGCGGCGATCTTCTCGTTGCCGCTTGGCGAATTCGGTATGAAGGCGAACTGTGGGAACCTGGTCTCGCCGTGTTGGGCGATGTCGCGCAAGGTGCGCGGGGCGGCGCGCAGCAGGCCGTTGCGGACGTGGCGCTGGCGCTCTTCGTTGCGCTCTTTCAGCAGCGCCGTCAGGCGTTCAACTTCCTTGTGCAGACGGTCGGACTCGGTTTGCAGCTTGCGCAGGTCGTCGTCGCTGAGCGCGTCTTCCCATTGTGTCAGCTTCAGCAGGCCGCGTTTGTGCAGGCCCTGCCGTTGCAGGTCCAGGTCGACCGTGGACAGGCGCAGTTGATGCGCTTCCAGATCCTGTTGTTCCTTCACGTCGCCGTTGGCGCGGTGCCATTTGTCGCTGAAATCGAACACCAGGCCGTCGAAGTAAAAATACATCGGCAGGCCCTGTTCGATCAGCTGGCTGGAGGTCTTGTTCCAACGGCTGGCCAGTTCGGCCAGCGTCAGGGTGACAGGTTCGATGATGGGCATGGTTCTAGCTCGTAAATTCCAAACCCGGATTTTCTCACAGACGCCGTCCGGCCATCCGCCGCACGCCTCAGCGCAGGCGCTTGCGCATGAAAATGGTCGCTTGCGGATTGTCGTTATAGCGTTCGCAGCGTTCATAGCCCAGTTGTTCGTACAGCCGGATCGCCGCGTGCAGGTCGTCCTTGGTGTCGAGGTAGACGGCGTCGTAGCCGGCTTGCGCGGCGTGGCTTTCCAGCGCCTGCATCAGCGCTTCGGCCAGGCCGCGCCGGCGGAAGCGCTCGGCCACGTACAGGCGCTTGCACTCGGTCGCGCCGGCCACTTCCGCCAGCGCACGCATGGCCACGCAGGCGGCCGCTTCGCCGTCCACATAGGCGATCCACATGGCCGAGCTGGCGTCATTGAGGAAGGCGCGGATGGCCTCGTCGTCGTCGCGCAGCACGACGTTGATGACGTCGAAATACTCGACCAGCAGATGCCGCGCATCGTCGAGCTGGGCGGCGGTGGCGCGGACCACGCGCGTGGCCGGGGTCGACAGGATGTGCTGCACCTTGCGCATCGCCTCCAGCAATTCCGTGCGCTGCGATGCGCCCAGCTGGCCCAGCATGCGCACCGTTTCCGCCGAGGCGCGATGGTTGATGTCGGCGATGACGGCCTGGCCCGCGTCGGTCAGGCTCAGCAGGGTGGCGCGCTTGTCCTGCTCCGAGCGCACGCCGTTGATCAGGCCGCGCTCGCCGAGCGAACGCACCAGGCGGCTCATGTAGCCGGCGTCCAGGTCCAGCTTGTTGCGCAGATGGTTGGCGGTGCAGCCGGGATTCATCGACAGTTCGTACATGACGCGGCCTTCGCTGAGCGAATAATCCGTGTCCAAGTAGCGCCCGCGCAGCAGGCCCAGGTGTACGGTGTAGTAGCGATTGAATTGCCGCACGATGTCGGCTTGCTGTTGCATGTCCTGGGGCATGGGTTTCTCCTGATGCTTGCTTTTGGCAACTATATCGACGAAGGGCGGTGCAGTCAACCGGAGCTGCATGTAAAATGACAGCTTCCATTAGCGGAGTAGCGACGATGATGTTTTTAAAAGTTCCGTTTGCGGAAAAAGACGAAGCCAAAGCCCTGGGCGCGCGCTGGAATGGCGAGCGCAAGGCGTGGTACGTTCCCGACGGTAAGCCGACCGAACCCTTCGAACGCTGGCTGGCGCCCGGCGGCGCCGATTTCGTGCCGGCCAAGGCCTCGGTGGCACCTAAAGCCAAGCCGCTGTCGGTCGATTCGTATGTGGGCAAGTCGGTGGTGGGCAAGTTCTACCAGGAGCTGCCGCACGACTGCAATCCCTTCGAGGCCTGCCCGGTCTGCGCGCCGGTGCTTGCCAGCTCCGGCTGGCAAGCCGCCCATGACAGCGTCGACCAGATGCTGTCGGCGCTGCGCGCCTGACCTGCAAGCCCATGCAGAGCGCGCCGGTTTTTCGCACCCATGATGCGGCGAGCCGGCCGGTCGCCGCCATCCGGCATCCCGATGATGTGTTCGAGACCTTGTTTCAAAGCATACAGGGCGGCGAACAGCATGTGCGGCCGCCGCTGGAGCTGAGGCCCGATTCCCCCTTCCTCACATTTATCGAAGTCGGCTACGCGCTGCGCGCCTGCCTGGAAGACAAGTCGCGCCGCGATTACCTGGTGCAGCGCTTGCGTCCGCACGTGAGCGCGATCATCGGCACCTTGCCGGCCGGCCTGCTGCCGCAGGGAATGCTGCCGCGCACTGCGGCGCCGCCCGGTTTTCGTCCGCTGGAGCAGATCGGCGACGCGGAAGTGCGGGCCTGGCTGGTGGAGGACGGCGGCCTGATCTACGGTGAGCTGCAACGCCATGAACTGGATAATTACTTCGATGCGATCGCCGCGGTCATCCGTCCCGGCGGCGTGATGGTCGACTTGGGCAGCGGGCTGGGCAAGGTGGTGATGTCGGCGGCGCTGGCGTTTCCGTTCCAGCGCTGCATAGGCGTCGAGTTGATCGGCTATCGGCACGCGATGGCCGTGCAGCGCCTGCACAACTTGCTGGCGCTGGCAGGGAGGGCGCTGGCGGTGTTGCCGTCGCCGTTGACGCCGGAGACGCCGCTGCGGCTGCCGTTCGGCGGCGAGGCGAACGGCAGCCACCTGCTCGATCTCGCTTCCCGCATCGCCTTTATCGAGGCGGATATGTTCCGGGTCGATGTGCGCGGCGCCAGCCTGGTGTTCATGTACAGCACCTGCTTCGGTCCCTTGATGGACGCGCTGGGCGACAAGCTGGCGCGCGAAATGCAGGAAGGCGCCCTGGTCAGCACGACCACCTATCCCTTGAAGCATCCGGCGTTCAAGTTGCTGTGCAGCTTCCCGGCCGGCACCCTGGCCTGGACTAATGTGATGCTTTACCAGCGCACCGGGCCGCTGGAGAATGTGGCGACTACGGCGGCGGCCGTATATGAACCCGACCCGGCCGCGTGGGAAGAGCGGGTCCGGCAAGAGTTCGCGGCCATGGACAATGGGGCCTTAAAGTAGCCATTTGCGCGCTGTAGTGATCATATTGTCAGACAAAGCGCGCGTCAGCGCCGTCTGGATATCCCAGCGGTGCCAGATCAGCGGCACATCCAGCGTGTCGCCCGGCGTCATTTCCACCAGCGTTCCCGCCTTCAATTGCTGCTCGCACTGCAAGAACGGCACCATGCCGTAGCCGAAGCCCGCCTCGATAAACCGTACAAAACCATCCGAACTGGCCAGCGAATGATGGGGGTAGTGACCGCTGTAGCCGGTGCGGCGGGCGATGTAGCGTTCTTGTAGAGCATCTTTGCGGTCGAAATTCAGCGCCGGCGCCTGTTGCACGGCGGCGGCCGTCATGCCGTCCGGGAACCAGCGTTGGGCGAATGCCGGACTGGCGACACAGTGATAGCGCATGATGCCCAGCGGTGTTGATGTCGTTCCGGCAACTTGCGCCGATTCACTGGTCACGCAGCCGAATACCCGGCCTTCCCGCAGCATGGTCAGCGTGTGGTCCTGGTCGTCCAGGCGGATGTGCAGCAGGCACTGGCCGCTGAGCATCAGCGGCGTTACCGCTTCCTGCACCCAGGTCGCGGCGCTGTCGGCGTTGACGGCGATGGCGATCTCCGGCCGCGCCTCGCCCGAGTCCGGCCGGTGGAGCAGCGCCGCCTCCAGCAGGCGCACCTGGCGGTAGTGGGCGATCAGCCGCTGGCCGGCTTCGGTGGGTACGGGCGGTTGGCTGCGCACGATCAGCAACTCGCCGGCGCTGTTTTCCAGCATGCGTATCCGCTGCGAAACGGCGGATTGGGTGATCGATAACGCCAAAGCCGCCTTGTCAAAGCTGCCATGGTCGATGACGGCATCCAACGCCGCCAGGCCGCGATAGTCTATCTGCTTCATTAGCCGCTCTAATATTTGGTCAATAATATTAATTATACTTATCTTTGCGAGCTGGGTAAGCTGTCGCCATCATTCAGGGAGAAAAATATGGAAGCCACTGCTTTTTTAAAAGGAATTGGTCTGGGAGGCAGTCTGATCATTGCAATCGGTTCGCAAAACGCTTATTTGCTGAGGCAGGCGTTGAAACGCGAATTCGTATTGACTTGCATTGCGATTTGCGTCATCTGCGATGTGGTCTTAATTGGTGCGGGCGTGGCCGGCATGGGGCAGCTGATTACGCAAGCGCCGGCGCTTTTATTCTGGATTAAGATCGCCGGCGCCGGATTTTTATTTTGGTATGGATTGCGAGCAGCCCGGTCGGCGTTGAATCCCGGCGCCATGGAGGCCGGCGATAACGTGCCGGCCAGCGATCGCCGCACGGTTATCGCCGCCATGTTGGCGTTCAGTTTATTGAATCCCCATGTATATCTGGATACCGTGGTGTTACTCGGTTCGATAGGCGGGCAGCAAGCAGGTAATGGACGCCTGTATTTCGCATTGGGCGCCATGTTCGCTTCTTTATTATGGTTTAGCACCCTGGGAGTGGGTGCCCGTTATTTAACCCCGGTATTCGCCAAGCCGCGCGCATGGCAGTTACTGGACGGCGTGATTGCACTGGTCATGTGGGGCCTGGCTATTTCCTTATTCGCTTGATGGTTGGGAATCGATCGGCAATAAGGCTGACGGATCCAGTGGGTCCGCCAGCGCCTGTCCGCGCGCTGCGCCTGATGGGCAAGCCAAGCTCAAAACTGGCTAGTACGTGCCAATTTTTGGCATAAAAAACATGGTTCCCGGGGCTTTTTCGGATGGACGGGCGCATTGTGCTAATCGGCAACACTGTATCCGGCCCGAGATACCGCCAGCGCAGCCGTTCAGCATACAATGGAGATAATCACCTCAATACAGTTCTTCAGGATTCCGGGCCAGAAGACGGCCGATATATATGAGCACGGACCTCAGTAATTACGCCCATCTCTCCGCAGTAGCGGCCGCTTTTGCGGCGGACGCTATTCTGAGTACATTGCTTATTTTCCTTTGGCTGATGCAGCGCAAGGAAAAGCACGCCCTGTTCTGGGGGCTGGGGCAGTTGTCGGTCATGAGCGGAATAATTGTCTGGTTCATCGGCGACAGGGTATTATCCGAATCCCTGCGGATTCAACTGTGCGCCGTATTGCTGACCGCCGGTCTGTTAGGGTATTGGAGTGGAACCAAGTTTTTCCTGGGCGAGCTATACCGTTATCAAATACGCTGGATATTACCCGTTGGTATATTAATTGCCGCGATATCCGGTGCCGTATGGTTTAGTAATCCGGATATTATCGCGCCCGGCAGCGCCACCATATTAGGCGCGATGATGCTGTGGTGCGGTCAACGCCTGATCAAGAATAAAAACCGCTATCGCCTGTTGGGCATTACCCTGGTTTTGCGCGGGGGGTTTAACCTCCTGAGCGCGGTAACGCTGGGCCCCGAGTTATATTTGATCTGGTTTGTCGGCACGACGATATTGAAAACCCTCAGCATGCTGGGTTTGATTTATGCGGTGCAGGATGAGATCCAGCAACGCTATGCCCGCACCATCGATAGCCTGAGTAATGGTTTTTTAATCCGCGACCGCCGTGGCTATGTCATGGTGGCCAATGAGCGTTGCGCCCGTTTACTGGGTTTCAACCGTCCGGCCGACTTGATCGGCCGCCATGTCACCGATCTGCTGCCTGGCCTCACCCGTGAAATGGCGGACCAGTATTTCAGCCTGTTCGTCACCGAGGGCGTCCAGTACCCCATCGTCGATATCGCCGTCGTGACTTTGCATAATGGCAATAAACTGCCGCTTGAGATGCTCGGTTCGCCCTACGAAGAGCGCGGCCGGGTGTACTGCCTGGTCCAGTTGCTGGACATCAGCGAGCGCAAAAAGAAGGACGATCTGCTGTATCAGGCGGCCCGCATCGATCCCGTCACCGGCTATTTCAACCGCCATGCGCTGTCCAAACGGCTGGAAGAAGAGCTGGCGAATGCCGCCTTCGACCGCCACGAATGCGCCGTGCTGTTCATCGACCTGGACAAGTTCAAGCGCGTCAACGATTCCTTCGGCCATGCCGTCGGCGACGAATTGCTGCGCCAGTTCGCGCGCCGCCTGCACGCCATCCTGCGGCGGCAGGACGTGCTGGCCCGCTTCGGCGGCGACGAATTCATCGTCATCCTGCCCGGCCTGCCGCTGGGAGCCAGCGAGCAAACCGCCAGCGACTGCGCGGCCGGCATCATCGCCACCATGTCCGACAGTTTCAACCTGTTGCACCACGCGATAGGCGTGTCGGCCAGCGTGGGCGTCGCCTGCTATCCCTTGCACGGCACCGATAGCGATACGCTCATCCGCAACGCCGACATCGCCATGTACGAAGCCAAGAAGGCAGGCCGCGGCGAAATGCGTTTCTTCAACGACGCCATGAACGCCGCCGCCAAGGATGCGCTGGTGATCGACGGCGCCTTGCGCGGCGCCATCGAGGCCGGCGAATTCCATCTGGTCTACCAAGCCATCACCAATTCCCACACCGGCAAACTGACCAAGGTGGAGGCGCTGCTGCGCTGGGACAGCGCCTTGCTGGGAGCGGTTCCGCCGGACCGTTTCATACCAGTGGCCGAAGATAGCGGCATGATCGTCGAACTTGGCACCTGGGTGCTGAACCAGGCCTGCCGCCAGGTGGCGCAGTGGAAGGCCAGTCCGCTGGGCGAGATCACCATCAGCATCAACGTCTCGGCCTGGCAGCTGGCCGATCCGGCGTTCGTCGGGCTGGTGCGGCAGGCGCTGGCCAGCAACGGCCTGGCGGCGCGCCAGCTGGAGCTGGAGCTGACCGAGCGGGTGCTGATCGACGATGGTGGCCACGTGCAGGCGGTGCTGGCGCAATTGCGCTCGCTGGGCGTCAGCATTTCGCTGGACGATTTCGGCACCGGCTATTCCTCGCTCAGCTACCTGACCCAGTTCCACCTGAACACGCTGAAGATAGACCGCGCCTTCGTCATGGATATCGAGCACAGCGAGCGCAGCAACAACCTGGTGCACGCCATCATCGCGATGGGGCACAGCCTGGGCTTGCAGCTGGTGGCGGAGGGGGTGGAAACCGCCGGCCAGGCGGCCATCCTGGAGAAAATGGGTTGCCACTACCTGCAGGGCTACCATATTTCCCGACCCATACCGGCGGAGGAACTCCTTGTTTTTGCGGACGGCCTGCTAGCCAGGCCGCACATTGACAACTTCGCTATCTAGTCTCGGCCGCCGCGGGCAGCTTTTGCGCCGCTTCCTCGGCGGTCAAAATCCAGATGCGGTCGATATTGCCCTGGCTATCCACCGTGTAGTTGACCACGATGTCGCTGCCGCGTAGGGCGGCCGGCATGTCGATCATATTGTCGCGGTTGAAGATGCGCGCGGCCGGCGACAGCTGGCGCGGCTTGCCGTCGATGCTCACCTCGGGGAAGTAGCCGGGCGTCATCTTCCCGCGCAGGGCCTTGGCCGGAAACGGCCGCTCGAACGCCAGCGCCGACAGCGACAGCAAACCCGCCACCAGCAAGGCACAGAATCGCAGCATAGGTGAGCTCCTCAAACGATGAGGCCCCAGCTTACCCGATTATTTTCCCAGCGTGGCGAACATCGCCAGCACGGCGGCCGCCATCACGCCGGTGCACAGCCAGCCCAGCACGCTGAGCCGGCGCGGGATCACCAGCTTGCCCATCACCGCCGGCCGCGCCGCCAGCAACATCACCACCGCCATGATGGGCACCGAGATCACGCCGTTGAGCACCGCGCTCCAGTACAGCGCCCGGATCGGGTCGATATCGGTGAAGCACAGCGCGGTGCCGATGACGGTGGCGCCGATGATGATGGAGTAGAACTTGGGTGCGCCGGAATATTGCAGCTCCAGGCTGTTCTTCCAGTGCATGGCGCCGGCGATGGCGTAGGCGGCCGAGCCGGCCAGTACCGGCACCGCCAGCAGGCCGGTGCCGATGATGCCCATGCTGAACAGCGCGAACGCGAAGTCGCCGGCGATCGGCCGCAGCGCCGAGGCCGCCTGGGCCGAGGACGCGATATGCGTGATGCCGTGCGCGCCCAGCGTGGCGGCCGTGGTCAGCATGATGAACAGCGCCACCAGATTGGAGAAGCCCATGCCGATCACGGTGTCGGTCTTGATGCGCTGCAGGTTGCGCGGCGCCTGCTCCTGGGCGTGCTTGAGCGCCCGGGCGCCGGGTTCGGCGTGCAGGTCCTCGACTTCCTGCGACGCCTGCCAGAAGAACAGATAGGGGCTGATGGTGGTGCCGAAGATGGCCACCACCGTCGTGATGTAGGCCGCCTGCCAGGACAGCTTGGGCAGCAGCGCCTCGTGCAGCAGGGTCAGCCACGGCAGCTTGAGCGTCAGCGCGGTGGCGACATAGGCCAGCAGACTCAGCGTCAGCCACTTCAGCACCTTGACGTAGCGGCTGTACGGCAGCGTCACCTGCAGCGCCAGCGACAGCAGGCCGGCCGCCGCCGCATACCAGTGCGCCGGGCCGCCGGCCAGCAGCGCGACCGCCTGGCCCATGGCGGCGATGTCGGCGGCGATGTTGATGGTGTTGGCCACCAGCAGCAGGCCGACCAGCAGATACAGCAGCGGCGCCGGGAAGTGGCGGCGGATATTGGTCGCCAGGCCGTGCCCGCTGACGCGGCCGATGCGCGCGCTGACCGCCTGGATGCCCACCATCAGCGGATAGGTCAGCAGCACGGTCCACAGCATGCCGTAGCCGAACTGCGCGCCGGCTTGCGAATAGGTGGCGATGCCGCTCGGGTCGTCGTCGGCCGCGCCGGTGATCAGGCCCGGCCCCAGCTTGCTGAGCCAACCTTGCTTGGCGGTGTGCGGCGGCGTGGTCATGTCCATGAAATCTCCCTGTTGACCATCATGCTAAGGCGGACACCAGCCGGCGGTCCGTACGCTCGCGTACTTATCCTGGGTGTATAAATGTTGCCATGTCACCAAGTTGTCACACTCCCGTCATCGCTGCGTCACATGCAGTTCCTACAATCTTGCGAGTTTAGTTTCCAGTCTAAGTCCACACTAACCAGCAAGAAAGAAGAACAAATCATGCAACAGCGCTTCCCTCTGAAACCTTTGTGCCTGGTGGTCCTGCAAGCCCTGGCGTGCCAGACCTACGCCTACGCCGCCGACGCGGTCGATGCATCCGCCGACAGCTCGGTCGCCGGCGCCATCGTCGGTCCCGTGCAAACGGTGGAAATCACCGGCCGTGGCCAGTCGCGCCAGGTGCAGAACATCAACAAGGCCGACCTGGCCGAAGCGCTGCCGGGCACCAGCCCGCTGAAAGTCCTGGAAAAACTGCCAGGCGTGAACTTCCAGTCCGCCGATCCGTTCGGCGCCTACGAGTGGTCGACCCGCTTCAGCGTGCGCGGCTTCAACCAGAACCAGCTGGGCTTCACGCTGGACGGCGTGCCGCTGGGCGACATGAGCTACGGTAACAACAACGGCCTGCACATCAGCCGCGCCATCTCGTCGGAAAACGTCGGCAACGTCACCGTGTCGCAGGGCGCGGGCGCGGTCGGCACCGCCTCCACCAGCAACCTGGGCGGCACCGTGCAATTCTTCACGCTGGCCCCCAGCGATGTGCGCGGCCTGACCTTCGCGCAAACCTTCGGCAGCGACTCGACCTCGCGTACCTTCGCCCGCGTCGATACCGGCCTGATCAACAACGCCGTCAAGGCCTACATCAGCGGCACCCGCCAGCGCACCGACAAGACCAAGGGCGAAGGCGGCCAGGACCAGGATCAGCTGAACTCCAAGTTCGTGTTCAACTTCGGCGAAAACAGCCTGACCGGTTTCCTCAACTATTCCGACCGCCGCGAAGTCGACTACCAGGACGTGTCGCTGGAAATGGTGCGTCGCCTGGGCTACGGCTGGGACAACTACCAGCCTGACTGGCAGCGCGCAGTGGACGCGGCCAAGAACAAATTCAGCGGCGGCGTCAACAGCCTGGACGACGCCTACTACTCGGCCGGCGGCCTGCGCAAGGACACCATCGGCGGCCTGACCTTGGCGCTGAACTTCGGTCCGTCGATCGAACTGAAGACCACCATCTACCACCACGACAACGAAGGCCAGGGCCACTGGTACACGCCGTACGTGGCGACCGACGCCGCCAACCCGATCTCGCTGCGCACCACCGAGTACTCGATCGGCCGCGACGGCGTCACCAGCGACCTGACCTGGGAACTGGGTAGCCACACCATCACCGCCGGCCTGTGGGGCGAGCGCAGCAACCACAACGTCAGCCGCAACTACTACAAGGTGACCGGCCCGGCCGACACCATGTTCTTCCTGTCCAATCCCTTCCGCACCGACTTCAAGCAGAACTTCGTCACCACCACCTCGCAGTACTACGTGGCCGACACCTTCAGCGCCATGGACGGCAAGCTGAAGTTCAACGCCGGCTTCAAGGCGATGGACGTCGACATCCATGCCACCAACCTCCTCGGCAGCCGCGCCGCCGGCGACCTCGACGCGGAGAAGAAATTCCTGCCGCAGGCCGGCGTCAACTACGCGCTCAGCAGCGACGACGAAGTGTTCGCTTCCGCATCGAAAAACATGCGCGCCTTCCAGCCGGGCGTCAACGGTCCGTTCTCGCAGACCCAGGCCGCCTACAACGCCGGCATCTCCAAGCTCAAGCCTGAAACCTCGGTCAACATCGACCTCGGCTACCGCTTCAAGCGCGCCGACATCCAGGGTTCGGTGGCGGTCTACAACGCCCGCTTCGACGACCGCCAGCTGAGCGTGGCCACCTGCGCCGGCATCGTCGGTTGCCCGTCGACCTTCGTCAACGTCGGCAAGGTCGACACCAAGGGTCTGGAAGCGATCGCCGTGTGGAAGTTCAACCGCGAGATCAGCTGGTTCAACTCGTACACCTTCAACGATTCCAAGTACAAGTCGAACTACCAGGACGGCGTCAACCTGGTGGCCGTCAGCGGCAAGCAAGTGGTCGATGCGCCGCGTTCGCTGTTCAACACCGAAGCCTCGTATGAAAACGGCACCTGGTTCGCCCGCGTCGGCGGCAAGTACACCGGCAAGCGCTACTACACCTACCTGAACGACGGCGGCGTGCCATCGTTCTGGCTGGCCAACCTGTCGGCCGGCTACAAGCTGAAATCGCTGGGCATGCTGAAGGACCTGTCGCTGCAAGTGAACGTCACCAACCTGTTCGACAAGCAGTACATCAGCTCGATCGGCACCAACGGCTTCCAAGCCAGCGATGTCAACGGCACCGCGCAAACGCTGCTGACCGGCGCGCCGCGCCAGGTGTTCATCACGCTGAACGGCAAGCTGTAAATGGACCGTTCGCTGGCCTGCGGCGCGTTGCTGTTATCGGCCGCCGC
The DNA here is from genome assembly GCF_059418605.1 of Duganella sp. GW821-FHT07G03. Taxonomy (NCBI): domain Bacteria; kingdom Pseudomonadati; phylum Pseudomonadota; class Betaproteobacteria; order Burkholderiales; family Oxalobacteraceae; genus Duganella; species Duganella sp. GW821-FHT07G03. The sequence continues at coordinate 69,393 of NZ_JBWKQE010000005.1, read as the reverse complement.
CACAGCCAGCGGAGCGGCCATCACGCCGATCCAGCACGTGATCGTGCTGGTCGGCGAGAACCGGACGTTCGACAATCTGTACGGCGTGTATGAAGCACGCAAAGGCCAGACGGTGGCCAACCTGTTGTCGAAGAAAATCGTCAACCGGGATGGCACGCCGGGCCCGCGCTTCGCGGACGCGGCGCAGAAGCTGGGCCTGTCCAGCGGCGCCTACACGCCTACGCCGGCATTCACCGGCGTCTACGGCACCTTGCCCCAGCCCTGGGCCTGGGGCGCTTTCGGCCAGCGCCAGGACGTGGCGGACGCGCGCTTCCCGTCCAACCTGCCCAATGGCCCGTTCCAGATCACCCACCACGTCGGCTACGGCGCCCACACCGGCGATCCGACCCACCGCTTCTTCCAGATGTGGCAGCAGGTCGACGGCGGCAAGAACGACTTGTTCGTCTGGGTGGCCGACCAGACCGGTCCCGGCCCCAGCAACCCGGCGCCGCTGGCGCCCGGCAGGACCGGGCAGGGCGCGGTCGCCATGGGCTTCTACAATATGGCGCGCGGCGACGCGCCGCTGTTCAAACGGCTGGCCGACCAGTACGCCATCGCCGACAACTACCACCAACCCATCATGGGCGGCACCACCGCCAACTACTTCGCGCTGGCCACGGCCGATGTCGGCTACTACACGGAAGACGGCCTGGCCGCCGTGCCGCCGGCCAGGCAGATCGAAAACCCGGACGCCCAGCCTGGCAGCAACAACTGGTACACCGAGGACGGCTATCGCGGCGGCAGCTACGTCAATTGCGCCGATCCGGACCAGCCCGGCGTGGCCGGCATCCGCGCGCTGCTGGCGCAACTGCCATACCCGGCCTTCAACGACGGCAACTGCGCGCCCGGCCACTACTACATGGTCAACAACCTCGACCCCGGCTTCGGCCCGCTGGGCGAAGCGCTGCCGCTGGGCCCGGACAAATTCCTGCTGCCGCCGCAGCCGATGCCGCACATCGGCGACGCCATGACGGCCGGCGGCGTGTCATGGAAGTGGTATAGCGGCGGCCGCAACGACGGCAAGAAAGTCGACAAGGAATACTGCGGCATGTGCGACACGCCGACCTTCTTCAGCGCGACAATGAACGGCCCGGACAAGGACAAGCTGGTCGACCTGATGCAGTTCTACGTCGACGTCAAGGACGCCGCCAGCTTCCCGTCGGTGGCCGTGATCGCCCCCTACGACAGCATCTCCGGCCACCCCGGCTATGCGATGGAAACCAGCTTCGACGAACTGGTGGCCGGCGTGCTGGAGCGCGTGCAGGCCAATCCGGCGTTGTGGAAGGACGCCGTCATCCTGGTCACCTTCGACGAGGGCGGCGGCTACTACGATTCCGGCTATGTGCAGCCGATCGACTTCTTCGGCGACGGCACCCGGATTCCATTGCTGGCCATTTCGCCGTGGTCCAAAAAAGGCGCGGTCGACCACACTTATTACGACCACGCCTCGATCGCCAAGTTCATCGAGCGCAACTGGTCGCTGCCGCCGCTGTCGGCGCGCAGCCGCGACAACCTGCCCAATCCCGTCCACGACAAGGGCTCCCCCTACGTGCCGCGCAACCGCCCGGCCATCGGCGATTTGATGAACCTGTTCGACTTCTCCAGCGCCCGCCGCTGACCTGTTGCTGGCGCAACACAGTGCGAGCTTGTCGCTGGTGGCGGGCCCGACATCGTTGCATACTGGACGGCCGCAGGCGGCGATGAGGAGACTCCCCATGAAATGGTTTTACGACCTGAAGATAGCCAGCAAGCTCATCGTTTCTTTCGGCGCCGTGCTGTTGCTGACACTGGTGATGGGCGTGTGTTCCATCCTGTCGATGGGCCAGGTCAATCAAGCCTCGACCGAGCTGGCGGAAAACTGGATGCCCAGCGTGCGCGCGGTGCTGGAGCTGCGCGCCGACGTCGGCGACTACCGGCGCTGGGAGCTGGCGCATCTGCTCAATGAGGATGCGCAAGGCATGGCCGGTTACGAAAAGCGCATGGAAGACACCCTGGCGACTCTCAAGGCGCATCGCCAGGGCTATGAAAAGCTGATCACCAGCCCGGAGGAAAAAACGCTGGCCACTGAATTCGATGCCAGCCTGGCCGCCTTCCTCGGCGAGCACGGCAAGATGATGACTTTGTCGCGCGCCAATCAGAAGGTCGAGGCGCGCGCCGTGGCCAGCGGCGCCTCGGCCAAGATCCTCGGCGAACTGACGGTCACCGCCAACAAGCTGGTCAAGCTCAACGCGGACGGCGGCGACGCCGCCAGCAAGGCCGCCACCGACACCTTCAAGACTGCGCGCTGGACCGCCATCGTGCTGCTGTCGTTGAACATCGTGATCGGCATGGCGCTGGCGATGTGGGTGGCGCGCATCGTCGCCACGCCGCTGCAGGAAGCGGTGGCGCTGGCGCGCGAGGTGGCCGGCGGCGATTTGACGCGCGCCATCGACGTCAAGTCCGCCTGCGAGACGGGGCAGCTGATGCAGGCGCTCAAGGACATGACCGGCAATCTGCAAACCCTGGTCAGCCAGGTGCGCAGCGGCACCGACACCATCGCCACGGCATCGGGCCAGATCGCCAGCGGCAACCAGGATTTGTCGGCGCGCACCGAGCAACAGGCCAGCTCGCTGGAAGAGACGGCGTCGTCGATGGAAGAGCTCACTTCCACCGTCAAACAGAACGCCGACAATGCGCGCCAGGCCAATGTGCTGGCGCAGTCGGCGTCCGGCATCGCGGTCAAGGGCGGCGACGTGGTGGGGCAGGTGGTCGGCACCATGGCGTCGATCAACGAGTCGTCGCGCAAGATCGTCGACATCATTTCCGTCATCGACGGCATCGCCTTCCAGACCAATATCCTGGCGCTCAATGCCGCCGTGGAGGCGGCCCGCGCCGGTGAGCAGGGCCGGGGTTTCGCGGTGGTGGCGTCGGAGGTGCGCAACCTGGCGCAGCGCAGCGCGGCGGCGGCCAAGGACATCAAGCAGCTGATCGGCGATTCGGTGCAGAAGGTGGAGGCCGGCTCCCAGCTGGTGGCACAGGCCGGGCAGACGATGACCGAAATCGTCGCCAGCATCGCCCGCGTGACCGACATCATGGCCGAGATCACCTCGGCCAGCGTGGAGCAGAGCAGCGGCATCGAGCAGGTCAACACCGCCATCGTGCAGATGGACCAGGTGACGCAGCAGAACGCCGCGCTGGTGGAACAGGCCGCCGCGGCGGCCGAGTCGATGCAGGATCAGGCGGCCAGGTTGAGCGAGGTGGTGAGTGTGTTCAAGTTGCTGGCGACCAGCGCGCCGGCGGCCCGTCCGGCGCTGAAGAAGCCGGCCCAGGCCAGCACCGGCGACGAGTGGGAAACGTTCTAGGCAGCGCCGGGATGCCGTTCGCGCCACGCCTTGAGCGCGGCGCGGTAGCGCTCCAGTTCATCCTGGTACATGTCTTCCACGCAGAAGCTGCAGCCGCTGTGGCAGCAGTCGCCCGGTTGCGGCGCCTGCGGCGGCAGCGGCATGGCATCGTCGGCCGCCGCGTCGGCTTTATCTTGATTCGCGTCCATCTCTAGCCTACATCGGCGGCATGGCCAGCAGCGCCATGTTGCGGCCCTTTTCCTTGGCCCGGTACAGCGCGCGGTCGGCCATCTGCACCAGCAGTTCCGGCGAACTATCCTCGGTCGGCACCATCACCGCCACGCCGATGCTGATGGTCAAAATGCCGAACGGCGACTGCGCGTGCGGCAACTGGCGCCGCGCCAGCTCGGCGCAGATTTCCTCGGCCACGCCGAAGGCGTCGGCCGCGTCGGTGGCGGCCGCCAGCAGCGCGAACTCCTCGCCGCCGTAGCGCGCCACCAGGTCGGTGGTGCGGCGGCCGTGCGTGGTGATCAGCTCGGCCACGGTGCGCAGGGTCGAATCGCCGGCCAGGTGGCCGTAGTGATCGTTGTACTTCTTGAAGTAGTCGACGTCCAGCATCGACAGCGCCAGCGTCTGGCCGGTGCGCGCGGCGCGCCGCCATTCGGCCTCCAGCGCCAGGTCGAAGCCGCGCCGGTTGCCCACGCCGGTCAGGCCGTCGGTGGTGCTGAGCGCGGCCAGCTTGCGGTTCGATTCCTCCAGCTCGCCGGTGCGCGCGGCCACCAGCTGCTTCAGCTCGGCCTGGTGGCGGGTCAGGCGCTGGATGCGGATCTTGTAGGCCAGCAGCAGCGAGCCGACGATCAGCACGGCGCCGCCGGCGCGGAACCACCAGCGCTGCCAGAACGGCGGCGTGATGGTGATGTTGAGCGTGGCCGGCTCCGGATTCCACACGCCCAGGTGGTTGGCGGCCTTGACCCGGAACACATAGTGGCCGGGGTTCAGATTGGTGTAGCTGGCGCTGCGGTGGGCGGCGTCGGTCTCGACCCAATCGCGGTCGAAGCCCTGCAGCTGGTAGGCGTAGCGGTTCTCGCTCGGCTCGGTGTAGTGCAGCGCCGCGAACTCCAGCGAAAACACGGTCGCCTGCGCCGACAGGGTCAGCGCGGTGGGCGCGGTCACCGGCCCTTCGGCCTTGACGTTCTCGCCCGGCTTGCCGTCCTGCAGCGAGTGGTTGAAGACGGTGATGTCGGTGATCGCCACCTGCGGCGGCACCGAGCTGGTGCGCACCGCCGACGGCGTCACCGCCGTCATGCCGTGCACGCCGCCGAAGTACAGCACGCCGTTCTCGCCCATCGAGGAGGAGTTGACGGTGTAGCCCTCGGTCAGCCCGTCGGACGCGCTGAAGTGGCTGACCTGGCCGGTGGCCGGGTCCAGCCGGTACAGGCCGGCGATGGTGCTGCACCAGATCTTGCCTTCGCGGTCGTGCTCGATCGACAAAATCTTGGGCGCGCGCATCGCCGCCGCGTACGACTTGAAGCTGACCTGGCCGTCCGCCGCCAGCACCACCAGGTCCAGCCCCTTGCTGGTGCCGACCCAGATGCGGCCTTGCCCATCCTCGTGCAGGCTGGCGATGTTGTCGTCGCTCAGGCTGGCGCGGTCGTTGCTGGCGTGGCGGTAGTGGCGGAACTTGCCGCTGGCCGTGTCCAGCAGGTCGAGCCCGCCGCCATTCCATTCCGAGCCGGCCCACACCCGGCCGTTGCGGTCTTCCAGCACCGCCGAGGTGCCGTTGACGCTGCGCGTGCCGGGGTCTTGCGGATCGTTGTAGTAGATCTTGCGGGCGTCGTTCTTGATGTCGTAGCGGATCAGGCTGTTGCCGGTGGCCAGCCACAGCACGCCGCCGGCGCCGGGCGCGATGGCGTTGATGTAGTCGCTGGCGGTGTTGCCGAAGTGGATGACCTGGAAGGCGCTGTCCGGCGTGTCCAGCCGGTTCAGGCCGTTGGAGGTGCCCAGCCACAGCGGCCCTTTGCCGGCCTCGTCCTGGTACATGCTGTAGACGATCGAGTGGCTCAGCATGCCCGGCCGCTTGTCGTCCGCGTGGTAGCTCTTGACGACGGTGCTGGTGGCCGGATCGTACAAGCTCATGCCGACATTGCCGCCCAGCCAGATGCGCCCGCCCGGCGCGCGGGCCAGGCTCAGCAGCGCGTTGCTGGCCGGCGCCGAGCGGCTGTCGATGCGGAACGGCACGTGGCGGGTGAAGCCCTCGCTCGACAGGTTGGCCAGGCTGATGCCGTCGGTGAAGGAGGCGATCCACAGCATGCCGCCGCGGTCCTGCAGCACCGCGCGCAGATTGTCGCCGGGCAGGCTGTAGGGATCGTCGGCCGCGTGCACGAACTGATCGAACTCGCCGCTGGCCTCGTTCCAGCGCAGCAGGCCGGCCGACAGGGTGGTGCACCACAAAGTGCCCTTGTTGTCGAGGTTGAAGTTGGTGATGCGGCTGTAGGGCGAGGCGATGGCCTGGCGGCTGTCCCAGTCGCGCTTGCCGTCCCAGCGGATCACGCCCGACTCGGTGCCTATCCACAGCATGCCGTTGCGGTCGAACTGCAGCGCGCGCACGATGTTGACGCGGGCGTCCGGCTTGGGCGCCGGGTCGACCTGGTGGTGCTGGAAGCTGGCCGCGCCGGGCGCCAGGTAGTCCAGGCCGCCGGGCCAGGTGCCGATCCAGACGCCGCCGCGGGCGTCCAGCGCCAGCGCGTTCAGGTCGTTGCTGGCCAGGCTGGCGGGATCGGCGTCGTCGTGGGCGTAGACGGTGAACTGGCCGCTGTTCGGATCGAAATGCTGCAGGCCGCCCCAGCTGCCCACCCACATGCCGTTCTTGCCGTCCGAGATGATGTTCTTGATGATGCGGTGGTTCTTGGGCGCCTTGCCGGGCGGCGCGAACAGGGTGAAGTCGTTGCTCTCCGGGTTGAAGCGCGCCAGGCCGTTCTGGGTGCCGGCCCAGATGCGGCCCTGCTGGTCTTCGTAGATGGCGGACACGCGGTCGTGCGGCAGGCTGCGCGGATCGTTGGGGTTGTTGATGTACTTGACCGCCTGGTAGCCGTTGTAGCGGTACAGGCCGTTGGTGTGGGTGCCGACCCAGATATAGCCTTTGCGGTCCTGCAACAGCGACAGCATCGACGGCTCGTCGCCGCCCAGCGGACCCAGTTTCTTGAAACGCAGCGAGGGCGCGGGCGCGGCCAGCGCGTCGGCCGAGGGCAGCCAGGCCAGCAGGGAGGTCAGCAACAACAACAGTGACAGCAGGAGGGAAGGGCAGCGGCGCAGCACGTGCATGTAGAGGATATCCGGTGGCGTAACGGGTTGCGCGTGCGGAGCAGCGCTCGATTTAATCAGCTAATCTGGTCGGATTGGCTATTATACATACCATTGATGCAAGGGTTTTAATATAAAAGCCGGTGGTTTTTAGCGCAGTTGCCGGAAATTAGGGTATAGTTTACGGCGCTCATTGTATCCTGCTCACCGCGTGTCCGCCCGCCGGCCCCACCGCACTCCTCCAAGTCGTACCTCCGCCGGGCCGGCAGCACAGATATGCCGTTAATTGAAGAAAGCTTGGCTGTCCGCCGCAGGGCCGCCGCACACATTATGTCCGAAACCGAGATCATCACCCCGACCGTTATTGAGTCCGCCGCCCAGCAGGCGATCGCCGCCGAAGCCGTGGCCGCGCCTGCCGTCGTCGCAGCCGCCGAGCCCGCCGAAGTCCGTTTTGCCGACTTCGGCCTGTCGCCGGCCATCCTGCGCGCGCTGACCGACCAGGGCTATGTGCACCCGACGCCGATCCAGGCCCAGGCCATCCCCGTGCTGTTGCAGGGACGCGACGTCATGGGCGCGGCCCAGACCGGCACCGGCAAGACCGCCGGCTTCGCGCTGCCCATCATCCAGATGCTGCTGGCCCACGCCAGCGCCAGCACCTCGCCGGCGCGCCACCCGGTGCGCGCGCTGATCCTGACCCCGACCCGCGAACTGGCGGTGCAGGTGGCCGAGAACGTCAAGGCCTACGCCCAGCACACGCCGCTGCGCTCGACCGTGGTGTTCGGCGGCATGGACATGAAGGGCCAGACCATCATCCTCAAGGCCGGCGTCGAGATCGTCATCGCCACGCCGGGCCGCCTGCTGGACCACGTCGAACAGAAGAACATCAGCCTCGGCCAGGTGCAGATGCTGGTCATGGACGAAGCCGACCGCATGCTCGACATGGGCTTCCTGCCCGACCTGCAGCGCATCATCAACCTGCTGCCGGCCAAGCGCCAGAACCTGATGTTCTCGGCCACCTTCTCGCCGGAGATCAAGAAGCTGGCCAACACCTTCCTGAACAACCCGGTGACGATCGAAGTGGCGCGCAGCAACCAGACCGCCGACAAGGTCAGCCAGGTGGTCTACAAGGTGCCGGAAAACCAGAAGCACGCGCTGACCGCGCACCTGTTGCGCCAGCGCGAGCTGAAGCAGGTGATCATCTTCTCCAACACCAAGATCGGCGCCTCGCGCCTGGCCAAGGGCCTGGAGCAGGAGGGCATGAAGGCGGTCGCCATCCACGGCGACAAGACCCAGCAGGAGCGCATGGCGGCGCTGGAATCGTTCAAGAAGGGCGAGATCGACATCCTGGTCGCCACCGACGTCGCCGCGCGCGGCCTCGACATCACCGACCTCCCGTGCGTGATCAACTACGACCTGCCGTACAACGCCGAAGACTATGTGCACCGCATCGGCCGCACCGGCCGCGCCGGCGCCTCGGGCGACGCGCTGTCGATCTATTCGGACAAGGATGAACGCCTGCTGGCCGACATCGAAAAACTGATCAAGCAGACCATCCGCCGCGGCGAGCTGGACGGCTTCAACCCGGCGCCTAGCTATGGCGGCGACGAGCGCGGCGAACGCCGTCCGCGGCGCGACGAGGGCGGCCGCGGCGCGCCGTCGTCGTCCGCGCCGGCCGGCCGTGGCGAGCGCAGCGACCGTGGCGAACGCAGCGAGCGTCCGCCGCGCGCCGCCGGTGCGCCGTCCTACGGCAGCCGCCGCGAGAAGGTCGACCCGTGGTTCCTCAAGCCGTACGAACCGGCCAAGGCGCCGGCCCCGGCGCCGGCCGCCACGCTGAGCAGCGCGGCAGCGGCCAAGCCCAAGCAGAAGATCGCCTTCCTGCTGGGCGGCGCGCCCAAGCAGTAGGCGGCAATAAGCCCGCCCCCGGCGCTCAGGTCTTGCGGTAGACGCAGACCACGATGTCGCTGGGGAAGGCGCGCAGCACCGGGATCGTCAGCATGACGGCCGCGTACTGCGCGTAGATGCTGAGCCAGGAACCCTGGCCGGCGCAGCGCAGCCGCTCCAGCATGCTCTTGGCGCGCACCGCCGGCAGTTCGGCTTTGAGCTGCAGCGTCATCCCCTGTTCCCCCACCAGCTTGCTCAAATTGCCGGCCTCGAAGTAGTGCACATGGGGCGACGGCAAGCCTTTCTGCCACAGGCGCTCGAACGGCGCGCGCCAGCCGGCCCGCGCGAACAGTTTGGACAGGCGGTAGAAGAAGCCACGGCTGTTGGGCAGGTTGAGGATCAGGATGCCGCCCGGCGACAGCCGTTCGCGGCAGGCGGCCAGCGCCGCCCGGATGTCCGGAATGTGTTCGATCACGTCGTTGAAGACGATCACGTCGAAGCGTTCGTCCGCCTCCAGCGCGTCGGGGAAGTAGCCGTTGCGCACCGGCAGGCCGCGGGCGGCGGTCTTGTCCGCCACCGCCTGGTCCGGCTCCATGCCCAGCACCTCGAACTGGCCGCGCGCGACCTCCAGGAACCAGCCGTGCGCCGCGCCCACGTCCAGCAGCCGGCGCGCGCCGGGCGGCGCCAGTTCGGCCGCGTAGCCGATGATGGTCTTGAAATTCTCCTGCCGTATCGCCTTCAGGCCGGCTTCGCGCTGCGCCTCGTCCACGTGGCCATGGACCTCGGCGTCGTTGATGGTGGGCAGCAGCGCCGCGCTCTCATAGCGGCAGTTGGGACAGACGCGGTGCCAGGCCGACAGGCCCGGCGCGGTTTGATGCTTACAGATGATGCAATTCATTGTATCCCCAGGTCAGGCGTGCGAACGAAGGGTTAAATGTATAACAATATTGGCCGCAGGGCCAGCGTTTCAGGCCCGGCGCGCGACTTGCGCGGCCGGCGCCGGCTGGCGCGCGGCCCGCTCGGGCAGCAGCCCGAGCAAGCCGTCGCGCACCCGGTTCGACAGTCCCTGCTCCAGGTAGCGGTGCGACAGCGCCGCCACCGCCACCGAGCACACGGTCGTCAACAGGATGGACGACCAGGTATGCCACAAGGGCTCCAGGCCGGCCGCCATCAGGCGGTGCTGCAGCATATTGGCGGTGATCAGATGGGTCAGGTACAGCGAGTAAGAGATCGCGCCCAGCCACATGCACAGCGCCGGCACGCGGATCCGCACCGTCTTGCTGGCCACCGCCATGGACAGCACCATCAGCGCCAGCGGCCAGCCATAGTGACTGGGGCCGTGGGTGTCGACGGCGCGGCTGTAGATGGCCCACAGCGCGAACGTCACGCCCAGCGCCAGCACATGCCAGGCCAGCTGGCGGTTGGGCAGGCGCAGCCACGGCTGGCGGTACAGCCAGCCGATCAGCACGCCGCCCAGGAACTCCAGCACGAAGGGGTTGGTGACGATGCCCAGGTAGCCGACCGAGTACACCGGGCCGCCCTCGACGCCGAGGTTGAAGCCGCGCTCGGCGTACGGCAGCACCAGCACCGTCAGCGCCACCCAGGCCACCAGCGCCAGCCAGCGCAGGCGCTTGAACAGCATGCTGGCGGCAAAGATCAGGTAGAAATACATCTCGAATTCCAGCGTCCAGCCGACCACCAGCGACAGCCCGAAATACGGCGCCTGGCGCGGATCGGCCGGCAGCATGCCCAGCGTGTGCCAGAAGGCCAGGCGGTTGGCGGCCACGTGGAAGTAGTCGAGGCCGTAGGCCACGTAGACCGAGGCCAGCGTGGCGATCGCGTAGGCCGGCCACACGCGCGAGAAACGCTTGATCAGGAAGCGCGCCGCCTCGGCCGGACCGCCCACGGAATCGGCGGTCGAGTAGTACATGATGAAGCCGCTGATCAGGAAGAACAGGTCCACGCCCAGCGCGCCGGGCATCAGCAGCTGCTCGACCAGCGGCCAGGAAGGGGTGTCGAGCAGCAGATAGCGGGCGTGGGTCAGCACCACCAGCACGGCGGCCACGCCGCGCAGCAGCTGTATCCAGTCCAGGTTTTTTTCTTGGTTCATCGTCGGGTCTGGTGGTCGTTGTCGTGGGGGCGCGCCAGCCAAGCCGCCATGTCCTGCTGCATCGCCTCCCAGGTGTAGAAGCGGCGCTGCTCGTAGTACAGCGGCCCGGCGTGCGGCCGCTGCGCCAGGCGCGCCAGCGCGACCGGCTGCAGCTGCTGGCAGCCGTGGCGCAGGTAGTGCCACAGCACGAAGGGGAACAGGCCGATCCAGGTCTTCCACTGGCTCGGGTAGCGCAGCAGCCGGGCCAGGTGGCGCATGCGCGCGCCCCAGCCGATCGCCGCCCGTTCCACCGCGCCGTTGTCCGCCAGCGGCGCCAGCACGTTGAACCACGGCGCGCGGCGCCGCCAGGCGTTGTACAGCGAATACTGGCGCAGGCGCGCGGCCAGGCCCAGCCGCTCGGCCGCGTGGGCGGCCAGGAAGTGCAGGGCGTCGTGGTCGTGGTGGCCGCCCTCCCAGGCGGTGACGCAAATCAGTTCGACCTCGTCGAAGGACGCCAGCCAGGCCTGCAGCCAGTCGCCGGCCGCCGCCATGTGGCGCGGCAGGGCGCCGTCGACGATGGCCAGGCGGTCGCCGGCGAAGGCCACCTCGCGCGGGTCCACGCCCATGCCGGCCAGCACCGCCAGCGATTCGGCGTTGCGGCGCGGGCCGGAGCCGGCCGCGCCCTCGGTCAGGTAGGCGCAGGCCACCCGGCGCCCGCGCCGCAGGCTGTCCTCGATGACCTGAAACACGCCGTACTCGTCGTCCTGGTGGGCGAACAGGAACAGCGCCGCGCCGGCGGCGGACTTAGTAGGCATCGAAGTCCAGGAAGCTGAAGCGGATGGCGGCCGCGTCGAGCTGCGGCACGCGGCCCGACAGCGAGCGGTAGATCAGGTTCAGCGGCGACGGCCGCAGCCGCTGCGGGATGGCGGGATAGCCGGTGAAGCGGCGCTCGGCGTCCGGCACCAGGCCCAGGTAGAGGCGCGCCGGGGCCCAGCCGCCGCCGGCGTCGGTGGCCTGCCACGGCTCGCCGGCCGGCAGCGCCAGCTCGGCGTAGGCGCGCGCCAGGCCCAGCGCGGCGGCGTCGGCCTGCCACAGCGCGCCGTGGCGGCGCAGGCGCACCGGATTGTCGGGATTGGCGCAGCGCCAGGCCAGCGCGGCGGGGCTGCGGCGGCGTTCGAAGCTGGGCGCGGCGCCCTGGCCGGGCGGCGGCGTGCCGACCCCGCCCCAGCCGAAGCGCGCCTCCAGCGGCCGCACCAGCTGGAAGCCCAGCTTGCGCAGGAAGCCGGGCGTGCTGTTGGCGTTGGCCACGCCGTACACCGAGTCGTAGCCCTGCTCGCGGGCGCTGTCGTAGGTCAGCGCGGCCAGCTTGGTGAACAGGCCCTTGCCCTGGTAGTCGGGATGGGTGGCGGTGTTGAGCGACAGCAGCACCCGCACGTCCTGGCCGCCGATGCGGGCCACGCCGGGCACGCACACGTAGTGCGCGGCCAGCCGCTCGCCGTCCCAGGCGTCGAAGCCGGCGGCCACGCCGTCGGGGTTGTCGGCGTACAGCCAGCGCAGATAGTCGGGCGTGAACTTGCTCGCGTCCGGGAAACAGGCGGCGAACAGCGCGCCGTATTGCGTCAGGGCGGCGGCGTCGTAGCGCACCGGCGCGAAGGTCAGCGCGGCGGCGGGGGCGGAGGTGTCAGCAGTCATTTGAATACCCAGAATTTACTCAACAGGAAACCGTTGGCGGCCACCACCGGCAGCGAAATCAGCTTGCCCGCCAGCGGACTGCCCAGCAGCGCCTGCGCCAGCGCCACCAGCAGCAGCGTCAGGCCGTAGTTGACGGCCACCACCACCAGGTAGCGCAGCATGCTGTGGCGCTGGCTCAGGCGGGCGAAGGTGACGCGGGCGTGGAAGACGTAGTTGACCGCCAGCCCGGCCGCGAAGCCGAGGCTGGCGGCCGTCAGCGACGGCAGGCCGGCGCGCAGCGCCAGCTGCATCAGGCCGATGTCGATCAGCGCGGTCAGCACGCCGCCGGCCACGAAGACCAGGAACTGGCGCTGCAGGAACATCTGTTTCACCATGGGGAGCCTACTGCCGGCGCGGCGCGGCCGCGTCGATCACTTCGATGCTGTACAGGGCGATGCCGAGCTTGCGCTGGTCGGCGCTCAGGCCCTGCTCGTGCGGCGAGGTCGGCTGCGGCACCGCGATGGTGAGGCTGCGCGCCTGGCCGTCGGTCTCCAGGCGCAGCTCGCGCACGGCGTGGCTGCCCTGCGCGCGCAGCGCCACCGGCTGGCCGCCGGCGGCGACCAGGAAGGCCTGGCTGGCGTTCGGGCCGTAGGCCGCCACGTCCAGGCGCAGCAGCAGCTTGCGGGGCAGCGGCTGGGCGAAGGTCAGCGTCACCAGGGCGCTGTCGGACCAGCGGCCCCAGTCCTCGTAGCCGGACAGGCCGGTGCTGCGCATGCTGTAGTCCTCGGTCTCGGCGAAGCGGTACAGCCGGCCGTCGGCGCCCGGATTGAGGCGCGCCAGCGTGTAGTCGCGCAAGCCGCTGTGGCGCACCGCGCCCTCGGGCAGCGGATAGTCGCCCACCACCAGCAGCCAGCCGTTCGGATGGGCCAGCTGCGCCAGCGGTATCGGTTGGCCCGGCGCCACCTGCAGCAGCGCGACGTTGGTGTTGTCGACGAAGAAGCGGCTCTTGAGCAGGTTGGCGAAGTCGCCGCCGACGATGGTGAGCTGGTCGGCGTCGCCGCGCGACAGGTACTGGTGGGCGTACTGGCCGGCCTTGACGTAGGCGTCCGGCTGGTAGGCGCCGCGCGTGTACAGGTTGAGTCGGTGGGTCGAGACGAGCAGCGCCAGCGGCAGGAACAGGTAGACGAACAGCCGCGTCCCGTTGCGCGCGTGGGCCACCCACAGCAGCAGCGCCGCCAGCGCGACGCCGGTCAGCACATGCAGGCTGAGCGCTTTCTGCGTCATGCCGAACAGGGTCGGGCTGTCGATGTAGTTCGGGGTGAAGGCCGGCATCAGGCAGGCGCCGGCGGCGCCGATGACCAGCAGCAGCGGCAGCGCGGCCGCCAGCCGGTGGCGCCAGCTCAGCGTGTCGCGCTGCGTCGTCAGCTGGGCGCCGGCCAGGATCAGCAGCAGCGGCAGCGCGAAGTCGTAGTAGCGCATGTGCAGCCGCGCGCCGCTCTCGCTGCCGCTGCCGGCCACCATGGCGGTGAACAGCGCGGTCACCGCCACCAGCGACGGGATCATCAGCGCGGCGTAGGCCAGCAGCGTGTTGCTGCCGCGCGCGGCGCCGTGGCGCTGGCGGCTGCTGCAGCATTGCAGCGCGGCGGCCGCCAGCGGCACGCCGAACATCAGCGCCAGCGCCATCAGGTGGCCCTGCAGGCTGACCAGCGCCAGCCGGACCAGCACGTCGAGGCCGGGACGGGTTTGCGCCTGGTTGGCGTACAGCGTGCCCAGCAAATACAAGCCGTTGCGGCCGGCGTACAGATAGCCGACCGCCAGCCGCACCGCGGCGGCCGTCAGCAGCGCCACCGTCACCAGCAGCACGGCCTGGCGCAGCCAGCGGCCGCCAGGCTGGCGCTGGGCGAAGGCGAGGTAGACCAGGTAGACCAGGTAGCCCGGCACCAGGAACAGGGCGTGCACCTTGACCATGGCCAGCAGGCCCAGCAAGGCCGAGCTCAGCATGACGGCGCGCACGTCGCTGCGGCCCTGCGCGCGCAGCACGGTCCAGCTGAACAGCCAGAAGCCGCAGAAGTACATCGCCTCCGGCATGAAGTAGGTGGTGTAGCTGTTGCTCGGCATCAGGATGGCCAGCACCGCCACCAGCGCCGCCATCCGGGCCGGCATGTACTGGCGCGCCACCAGGTAGATCAAGGGCGCGGCGCCGACGTAGAACGCGGCGTTGATCAGGCGCGCGCACTGCAGGAAGCCGTCGCCGCAGAAGTTGGTCAGCCGGTACACCGTGTAGTACAGGTAGGACGGCACCTGGGTGTCGCGGAACGGCATCAGGCGCGTGAAGCTGCTATACGACCATTCGTCGCTGAACACCGTGGGGTAGAGGCCGGCGCTGCGCAGCACCAGGTAGAGGTAGGTCGCCAGCAGCGCGAGCAGGAATAGCGCCGGGGTGGACAGGCGGGGGGCGTAGCGGTGTGGAAGGCGCATTGAGTCGGTGGTCTGGTTGGATGTGGCGGACGCGGCGGCGGGGCGCCGCCGTCAGGTGCGCGCGGCGGCGCGCGCCAGCCGGCCGCGGTGTTGCAGCGGACGGCGCGGCACCGAGGCGATGTCGTAGGCCAGGAAGGCCAGCAGCAGCTGGGTGCCCATCAGGATGGGCATGGCCGACAGCATGACCGTGCCGGCCGCCGTCGGCAGGCCGGCGTGGGCCGACTCCATCCAGCGCACGCCGCCGTAGACGCTGCCCAGCGTCACCATCAGCAGGCCCAGCGGCAGCTCGATCGAGGCCAGCGACATATTGCGCAGGTAGTAGTTGTAGAACACCCGCTTGCAGAAGTTGCGCACGTGCTTGGCCATGAACTCGGTGACGATCTTGGAGATCTTCAGGTTGCTGACCTCGTCGCCGTAGACCGCGTCCATCGGCACGTCGTACACCACGGCGCCGAGCGTGTTGAGGCGGAACAGGATGTCGGTCTCGAAGAAGTAGCGCTTGCTGATCTTGGTGAACGGCAGATGGCGCGCGGCGTCGCGGTGGATCGCGGTGTAGCCGTTGGTGGGGTCGAACAAGTCCCAGTAGCCCGACGACAGCTTGGTCAGCAGCGACAGCATGGCGTTGCCGAACAGGCGCATCGGCGGCATGCTGCCGATCTGCTCCAGGTTGAAGAAGCGGTTGCCCTTGGTGTAGTCGGCCTCGCCGGCCAGGATGGGGGCGATGAAGTCGCCGATCAGCGCCGGGTCCATCTGGCCGTCGCCGTCGACCTTGACCATGATGTCGGCGCCGTCGGCGATCGCGGCCTGGTAGCCAGTCATGACGGCGCCGCCCACGCCCTGGTTTTCCGCGTGCTCGAGCACCACCACGCGCGGGTCGGCGTTGTTGGCGCGCACAAAGGCGCCGGACTGGTCCGGGCAGCGGTCGTCGATCACGTAAATGCGGTGGACCTCGGGGCCGATCGCGGCCAGCACGCCGAGGATGTGGCGCGTCACCTTGTAACAAGGAATGACGACGGCGACGGAAGGGGCTTTGATTTGCTGCATAGAGTCCGATAGGTTTGTTGCGCAAGAACGGGGCGTAAACGGTAAGGGGCGCACCCGGTACCGGCAAGCGCCGTTACAGCCAGTTACATATAAGGCAAGTATGCCGGACGTGATTATACGGCAGCGCCGGCGTGAATATTCACTAAAGCAATTTTTTATCCGGCCGCCGGCCTGCGGCCGGCGTCACAGCTGGTCGCGCTCCCCGCGCAGCACCGCCAGCAGTTCGGCCGCGTTGTCGGCCCAGGTCTGCCACGGCATGCCGGCCGGGGACGGCGCCTGGCCCTGGGCGTCGAGCGCCAGCCAGGCGCGCACGGCCGCGGCCAGCGCGGCGCCGTCGGCGCCGTCGAAATACTGCGCGTGCGCGCCCGCCACCTCGCGGAACACCGGCAGCGCGCGCGCCAGCAGCGGCAGGCCGTGGCTGGCCGCCTCGATCAGCGGCAGGCCGAAGCCCTCGCCCTCGCTGGGCACCAGCAGGCAGGCGCAGTCGCGGTACAGCTGGCGCAGCGCGTGGTCGTCCAGGCCCTGCAGCCAGAACAGGCGCCGCTCGCGCTGCGGGTGCTGCTGCAGGCGCTGCACGATGCGCGGGATGGTGCGCCGCTCGTGCGCCGGCAGCGGCTTCCAGCCCTCGGCGCCGACGATCACCAGGTTGGCGTCGACGCCCTCGGCCCATAGTTGCTCGAAGGCGTCGAGCGCCTGCAGGTGGCCCTTGCGCGGCTCGATGGTGCCCACCATCAGGAAGCTCGGCAGCTCGGCGTAGCGCGACGGCGCGCCATCGCTACCACCGCCGCCATCGCCATTATCGCCGCCGATGTCGGCGCCGTGGTGCAGCACCGCCATCGGCGGCGCCGCGCCGTCCTGCTGCGCCAGCCACTGGCGCAATTCCGCGCGCACCGCGGCCGAGATGCAGATCAGGCGGTCGGACTGGGCGGCGATGCATAGCAGCCAGTCGCCGTGGGTGCGCTCGGCGCCGGACGGGAAGAACTCCGGCCGCAACACCGGCAGCAGGTCGTGCACCAGGAAATTGACCGCGACCCCGCGCGCGCGCCAGTGCGCGTACAGGCCGGCGCGGGCGGCGGCCATCACCGCGCCGGGCGTGTAGTCGGCGCTGTAGAACACGTCGCCGGCGCCGGCGTCGGCCACCGCGTCCTGCAGCTCGGCGGCTATGCCCAGCAGCTGAGCGGTGTAGCGGCGCGCGTAGCGGTAGTGCCAGCGTCCGCCCTCGTCGCTCAGGTACACCGGCTCCACCCGCCAGCCCGGCAGCGGCGCGCGCAGCAGCTCGGCCGCCTGGGTGCGCACCACCCGCTCGATGCCGGTCTTGAGGTCGTGGCGGGCGATGGAGGTCACGTCCACCAGCAACTGGCGCGGCTGCGCCGGCGCCGGCAGGCGGGCGATGGCGGCGGCCAGCTGCTGCAGCGCGGCGTCGTCGGCCGGCAGGTCGTCGCGCGCGGCCAGCGCCCGCAGCAGGGCGGGGCGGTCGTGGCGCGCGTCGTCGGCGGCCTCGGCCAGCGCGGCCGCGTACAGCGCGGCGCAGTGTTCGGGGCTGTGCGCGGTGTGCAGCAGGTGGGCGGCGGCGCGGCCCAGCGCCAGGCGGCGGCCGGCGTCGTCGCGCAGGCCGTCCAGCGCGGCGGTCAGCGCCGGCAACTCGAAATGGTCGTCCAGCCGCCAGACCGTGTCGGCCGGCAGCGCGGCCATCGAGCCGTTGGCGTTGACGATGGTGGCCAGGCCGTAGTTCATGCAGTCGAGCACGGCGGCCGAGGTCTCGCCGCGCGACACGCTGCGCAGCTGCACGCCGACGTCGGCGGCCTGCAGGTACTGGTGGTAGACCTCGTCGTCGGTCCAGCCGGCGATGCGGATGCGCGGATGGCCGGCCAGCGCGGCGGTCACGTCGGCGCCGTAGTCGCCGCCGTGGTTCTCGCCCACCAGCACCAGCACGCAGCGCGGATCGGCGTGCAGGCGCGAGGCCAGCCAGGCCTGGATCAATTCCAGCGTCAGCTTGGTCGGGGCGATGAAGCCGAAGCTGCACACCAGCAGCGCGTCGTCGGCGACGCCCAGCGCGCGGCGCGCGGCGGCGCGGTCCTGGCGCGCCGGCAGCGCGCGCGGCAGCGGCACCACGTTCCAGTTGGCCGCCGCCTGCGCGCCGTACCACTGGCGCGCCAGGCTGCGCGCGTGCTCGGAGTGGACGATGACGCGGGTGGCGTCCTGCAGCACCGCCAAGTTGCACGGATAGTCGCGGATCGCCGCGGCGCCGTCGGCCTGCTGGCCGGCCAGCAGCGCCGGATAGCCGTGGCTGTCGAACAGCGCCTGCCACCACGCGCCCGGCAGGTTGCCGGTGCGCTGCTCGTAGGCCAGCACGCCGCTCAGGAAGAAGTCGTGCAGCACCACCACGCCCGGATGGCGGCGCAGCAGGCCGAACATGTGGCTGTGGAAGGGGCTGTTGCCGAACTGGTAGAGGATCTGGTCGTACTCGCCGGCGTGCTGGTCGAACCAGTCCACGCTGCGTTGCGGCAGCGCGGCCAACGCCGGCGCCACGCTCAGCTGGTCCTGTTGCAGCACCAGCTCGATGTCGAAGTGTTCCAGCAGCGCCGGCAGCAGCTGCGCGGCGTAGTCGGCGATGCCGGTGCGCTCGGGCGGCAGCGGCGTGACGAAGGCCAGCCGCGGCTTGCGGGCGGCCGGGGCCGGGGCGGCGGCGCCGCGCCACGCCTCCAGCGCGCGCACGGTGCGCTGCGCGGTCGTGTCCCACGAGAAGCGCGCCGCCTGCCGGCGGCCGTGCTCGCGCAGGCGCTGCTGCAGCGCCGGGTCGCCCAGCACCTCGGCGATCTTGGCCGCGATGGCGGCCGGGTCGTCGGCGTTGAACAGCGCCTCGTCGCAGCCGATCACTTCCGGGATGCTGGTGTTGTCGGCGCCGATCACCAGCGCGCCGCAGGCCATCGCCTCCAGCGCCGGCAGGCCGAAGCCCTCGTGGCGCGAAGGGAAGATGAACAGCGCGGTGTTGCGGTACAGCTCGATCAAATCGGCGTCGCTGACGTAGCCGGTGAAGATCAGCTCGTCGTCGGTCAGGCCGGCGCGCGCCGCGTGCGCCAGCAGCGTGTCGCGGTCGTGCTGGCCCACCTTGCTCGCCACCAGCAGCTGGTGGCCGGCCCGCAGCGGCGCCGGCAGCAGGCTGTAGGCGGTGATCAGGCCGTCGATGTTCTTGCGCGCGTCGAAGCCGCCGGGCGCGTACATCAGCATGGCGCGCGTCAGGCCGTAGCGGCTGCGCAGCTCGGACCACAGGCGCAGGTCCGGCGCGGCCGGCCGGAAGCTGCCGTCGACCGCGGTGGAGATGGCCACCACCCGCTCCGGCGCCAGCTGCAGCGCGTCGATCGCCTCCTGGCGCGAGTAGTCGGAGATCGACAGCAGCAGGCCGGCCCGGCGCAGCGAGGCGATCTTGCGATCGTAGTAGTGGCGCTGGGCCGGCGTGCCGAGGTAGGCGTCGGGGTTGAGGAAGGGGATCAGGTCGTACAGCACCACGGCGGTGCGCTCGGCGCCGGCGAAGCTGCCGACCGAGACCACGGCGTCGTCGACGTAGCCTTCGAACAGGCTGGTGACCAGCACCGCGTCCGGGCGCAGCTGGGCGATCGCGTGCTCACGCAGCAGCTCGGCGGCGCGGCTGCGCGCGCTGTTGCCGGTGTCGAGCTCGGCGAGCGGCGTGGGCGCGTCGAACACGCAGATGCGCTCGGGCGGCACCAGGCCGGCGAAGGCGGCGCGCAGGTCGGCGATGGCGTCGGCCAGCGCGCCGTTGAGCAGCAGCCAGACCTCGTGCGGGCCGGCGTTGCGCGCCACGCCCAGCGCCAGCGCCAGCGAATAACGGCCGATGCCGCGGAAGCGGCTTTCGGATTGGGCTCCCTGCAAATCGATGACGATACGCATCAATGTTTCCTATTCTTGAGCGCGGTTTGGAGATCGCGGTAGATGCGCAGCGTGCGCGGCGACATGTCGCCCAGCGGCGCCTGCGGTTCCGGCGG
Organism: Duganella sp. GW821-FHT07G03; assembly: GCF_059418605.1. Lineage (NCBI taxonomy): Bacteria > Pseudomonadati > Pseudomonadota > Betaproteobacteria > Burkholderiales > Oxalobacteraceae > Duganella > Duganella sp. GW821-FHT07G03. Next base: position 49,570 of record NZ_JBWKQE010000005.1, on the reverse strand, counting down.
CATGGCCTGGCTGGCGGCGATGGTGGTCTGGTACAGCCCGATCACGCCGGGGATGCGCAGCAGCGGACGCAGCAGGCGTAGCAGGCGCGGCCGGCGCAGCACGGCGCGGGCCGCGCGCAGCAGGGTGGCCCTGGCGCGCGTGCGCGGGCGCAGCACCACGCGCGCGCGGCGCGCCCAGCCGCCCACCATGCGCCACGGCGCGGTGATGCGCCACGAGCTGCTCTCGAGCAGCGCGATCACTTGCTGCGCGGCCTGGTGGCGCGCCTCTTCGGCCTGGCGGCGCGCGTCCTCGGCTTGCAGGCGCGCCTGCTCGGCCTGGCCGCGTGCCTCTTCGGCCTGGCCGCGTGCCTCTTCGGCCTGGCCGCGCGCCGCCTCGGCCTGATGGCGCGCTTGCTCGGCCAGCCGCAGTCCCTGCTCGACGGCCTGCATGCGGCCGCCCAGCGCCCGCGCCAGTTCCTCGCTGCGCGCGGCGTTCGCCTGGCCCAGCCGGGTCACGCCGTCCAGCGCGGACTCGGCGCCGGCCAGGCGCAGCTTGTTGTCGATGGTGTGCTGCTCGAGCTGCGCCAGCGCGGCGCGCAGGGCGTCGTCGCGCCCCTGCAGGCCTTGTTCGAAACGCTGCGCCAGCTGGCCCAGCGCCAGGCCGTAGCCGGCGTCGAAGGCGGCGTCGAAGCGCGCCAGCACGGCCGCCCCGGCCTGCTTTTGCGCCACCACCGCGTAGTCGGGGCTGACGCCGTCGAGCACGTTGATCAGGCCGACCGGCGCATCGCCGCGCAGCGCCGCCTCTTCCTGCAGGCGCACCACCTGGTGGCGGCCGAAGCCGCCGAACTCGGCGACGAAGGCCAGCAGCTGGGGCGGGATCGGCCGCAGGTGGGTGGGGTCGAGGTAGAAGCTGGAGGCGCCCACCACCAGGTTTTCCGGGTTGGGCGTCTCCATCACCAGCAGGCCGCCCGGCAGCAGCACGCGGTGCGCCTCGGCCACCAGCGCCTGCAGCAGCTCGAACGGGATGTGCTCGACCAGGTGGAAGGCCGACACCAGCGCCAGGCTCTGGTCGGGCAGCGCGCGCAGGCAGGCGATGGCGTCGCCCAGCTCGACGTCCAGGCCGCGCTCGCGGCAGGCCGCCAGCATGCCGTCGTCGAGGTCGACGCCGCGGGCGCGGAAGCCCTGTTCGCCGAGCAGTTCCAGCCATTCGCCGCGGCCGCAGCCGAGGTCGAGCGCGGCGGGCGGCGCCTGCAGCGCGGCCAGCGGCGCGATGAAGGCTTGGTAGGCGCGCAGGCGCTCCTTGATCAGTTCGCGCGAGCCGCGGTAGCGGTCCTCGAAGGCGCGGTAGAAGCCGGCGCTCATCGGGCGATCTCGATCGCCGGTTCCATCCAGCTGCTGCCGACGAATTCTTTGCGGTTCATGTTCATGACGATGAAGAGCAGCGCCAGATCGCGCCACTCGTAGTTGTCGGCCAGGTGGGTCTCGCTGCTGGTGAGCGCGGTGGTCACCGAGTAGCTGCCCGGGCCGAGGTTGAGCGGGAAGCGGAAGCGGTATTCGATCCGCTCGCCGGCGCGCAGCCCGGTCAGCGGCTGCTCCATGTGGTGGGTGTTGGTGCCGTAGATCTGCTGGCCCAGGCGGTCCTTGATCATATAGCCCAGCACCAGGCGCGGCAGGTCTTCGCGCACCCGCACCGTGACGCGCAGCGTGACCGGCGCGCCGACGTTGACCAGCTCCAGCGGGGCGCCGTCGGCGCCCTCCAGGCTGATGGCCTCGACGCTGGCCTTGCCGTTGCCCGAGCTGGTCTGGGTGCGGCCGTCGGCGCCGGTGCTCTGCTCGATGTTGGCGCCGTCGCGTTCGGCGATCAGGGCGTTGTAGTAGTCCATCACCTCCTCCGGCCGGCCCTGGAACGCCAGGCGGCCGCGGTCGAGCAGCAGCGCGCGGTCGCAGATCGACTGGATCGCGGCGCGGTCGTGGCTGACGATCAGCAGCGTGGTGCCGAGCTTGCGGAACTGGCGGATGCGTTCGAAGCTCTTGTGCTGGAACCAGGCGTCGCCCACCGACAGCGCCTCGTCGACGATCAGCACGTCCGGACGGCGCGCCGTGGCCACGCTGAAGGCCAGCCGCATCTGCATGCCGGACGAGTACACCCGCACCGGCTGGTCGATGTACTCGCCGATGTCGGCGAAGGCCTCGATCTCGGGCATCAGCGCGCTGATCTCCTCGACCGCCATGCCCAGCAACTGGCCGGCCATGTAGGCGTTCTGGCGGCCGCTGAACTCGGGATGGAAGCCCATGCCCAGCTCCAGCAGCGCGGCCACGCGGCCGGTGATGTGGACGCTGCCCGTGGTGGGCTGGGCGGTGCCGGTGATCAGCTTGAGCAGCGTGCTCTTGCCGGCGCCGTTGATGCCGATGATGCCGACCGCCTCGCCCGGCGCCAGCTGGAAGCTGACGTCCTCGATCACCCACTTGAGGCGGTGGCGCGGGCCCAGCGAGGGCAGCACCCATTCCACGAGGCGGCCCCAGCGGTTGCCGTATTGTTTGTAGGCCTTGCCCAGTTGTTTGACGCTTATGCTGCCCATGGTGTGCTTTCGGTGTGGCGCTTACAGTTCATCGACCATCTCGCCGGCGCGCTTGCGGAATAGCTGCAGGCCCAGCGCGCAGCAGGCCAGGCCGGCGACGGCCACCGGCAGCAGGCTGCCCCATTGCGGCGCCTGGCCGCTGACCAGGATCTGCTGGTAGGCGCCGATCACGGCCGCCATCGGATTCCACACCAGCAGCGCGCGCACCGGCGCCGGCAGCGTGCTGGCCGGGTAGACGATGGGCGTGAACCAGAACCAGAACTGCAGCACGATGGCGAAGAACTGGCCGACGTCGCGGAAGAAGACGTTGAGCACGCCGAGCACCATGCCCAGGCCGATGGCGAACACGATCTGCAGCAGCAGCACCGGGAACACCGCGAAGTAGACCCAGCCGGGGAAGGTGCCCGACACCAGCAGAAAGGCGGTGAACAGGCCGAAGATGATGGCGAAGTTGACCAGCGCGTTGCACACCACGATGATGGGCAGGCAGATGCGCGGGAATTGGAGTTTTTTTATCAGGTTGGCGTGGTCGATGAACACCGACTGGCTGCGCGCGGTGATCTCGGCGAACAGGCCCCAGGTCAGGGCGCCGGCGCACAGGTAGATGCTGTAGGCGAAGGTGGCGTTGCTGCCCTGCAGGCGGCTGCCCATCACCTGCGAGAAGATCACGGTGTAGACCACGATCATGGCCAGCGGGTTGAGCACGGTCCAGGCCGCGCCCAGCAGGGAGTTGCGGTAGCGCGACTGGAACTCGCGCTGCACGCTGCCCAGCACGAAGCCGCGGTAGCGCCACACGCCGCTGAACATGGCGCGCGAAATCATCGTGCCACTCCGGTCTGGCTGACGGGCCGGCGCGCGGCGCGGCGGTGGAGCGGGCAGGTGGTTTTCGTCATGGGGCGGTGGCGCTCGGGCCGGGTGGCAAAGCGGCGGATTATAGCATGGCGCCCCGCGCGGACGAAGGCGTCCAACCGGGCGGCGCACCGGCCGCGTCAGCTCTGGGCCAGTTTCTGCAAGCCTGCCGGATCGACGATGATGAGCCGGTGCGTGCCCTTCTTGATGATGCCCTGCTGGACCAGCGCCAGCAGCGTGCGGGTGACGGTCTCGCGGCTGGTGTTGATCATGTTGGCGATGTCCTGGTGGGTCGGCAGGTTCTCCACCACCTCGACGTCGCCGTCCTGTTTTTCCTTGACCAGTTCCAGGAAGCTGTAGATGCGCTTGGCCGTGTTGTGGATGCTGAGCAGGGCGCGGAATTCCGAATCGCGCTGCACCTTGGCGGCCAAAAAGCGCAGCATCTGGTTGGCCACCGACGGCGAGTGCGAGAACAGGTGCAGCGCCGTGTTGCGCGGCAGCAGCGCCACCAGCACCGCGCTGGTCGCCACCACCGAGGCCGAGCGCATGGTGCCGTTGATCACGGCGATCTCGCCGAAGAAGTCGCCCGGCGCCAGCATGCGCAGGCCGATCGCGCGGCCGTCCTCGGTGATGTCGACCACCTGCAGCTGGCCCTGCAGCAGGAACAGCAGGCTGTCGCCGCTGGCGCCCTTCTGCAGCACCACCTCGCGCTTGGCGTACTGGCGGATGCGCAGGTCGGCGCGCACCAGCGCCATTTCCTCCTCGGTCAGGTTGGCCAGCAACGGGATCTTGCGCAGGTGGACCTGCATGCTGTACGGCTGGCCGGACTCCAGCGCCGCCGCGACCGGGTCCAGCGGCGTCTCGGCGGGCGCCGGCGCGTCGGGCGCGGTCATGGCGACGGCGCCGCGATGGCGGTGGGGGCGGGGCGGTGTGGAATCATCGGGTCGGCGGTGACGCTAGGCCATCTAGCGGTTGTTAAAAATTATCCCAGCGCCAGTTGAGCTGGATGGTATGGCTATTATATTGAAACAGCGAGATGTTTTCCTGATTTCTTACCGCGCGCCACTCCAGCTGCAGGCTTTGGTGCGCGCCCAGCGGCATCAGCACGGCCGCGCGCAGCTGGCGCGTGTCCTGGTGGCGCACGATGTCGATGATCTCCGGCGAGTACACGTCGCTGCTTTGCCAGACCTGGCGCGTCCAGCCCAGCTCGCCCTTGAGGTTGTAGGGCAGCGGCTGGGTCAGTTGCAGCGCGCTGTACCAGCCGTGGCGGTCGCCGCCCAGGCGGCCGTTCTGCCCCGTGTCGAGCAGGCCGCTCAGCGAGAACGTCACCTGCTGGGCGCCGCGCCAGTACAGGCTGGTGCCCAGCTCCAGCGTGTTGGAGTCGTACTTGGTGCGGGTCGGATAGCGCACATGGCTCAGGCTGGCCAACAGCGACCATTGCAGGTTCTCCGGCACGGCCAGCGGCGGCGTGGCGCGCAGCTGCACCTGTTCCTGGCGCTGGTACAACTGGTGTTCCAGCTGCAGCACGCTGGCGGCGACGGTGCCGTAGCCGCGCCACGCGCCCCATTGCCACGGCCGTTCGTAGCCCAGCTGCAGCGAGGCCGAGTCCTGCGTGTGCACCTGGTCGTTCTGGCGCACACGCAGCTGGGCGATCAGCAGCGAGCCGGTCTCGTCGAGCTGTTGCAGATAGTCGACCCCGGCCGTCGTCTGACGGTCGGGCTTGGGCATGGAGTCGGGCGGCAGCTCCCATTGCGTCAGCGTGCTGCCGCTGCCGGTGGAAAACTGGCTGCTGCTGGCGCCCTGGTTGATGTTGTTGTCGTAGCCGCGGCCCAGCGACAGCGCCCACAGCGGCCGCCACGACGGCCGCGTGTCGCAGCCGCGCGCGCGGTGCTGGTCGATCAGCTCCTGGATCGCCGGCGGCGGCTTGAAGCGGCGCTCGATCTCCTGGAACAGGCGTTCGGCCTCGGCGCCGTGGCCCAGCGTGCACTGGCTGAACGCCAGGTCCAGCCAGGCGCCCGCATGGCGCGGCTCGCCTTCCAGGAAGCGCAGCAGCAGGGCGTTGGCGCGTTCGGGCTGGTCGGAGGCCAGCGCCCGCATCGCCTCCAGGTACAGCTCCTCCTGCTGCAGCGGCGCGTAGGGCGCGGCCTCGGCGCCGGCGTCGGCCACCGCCACGGTCGTCGCCGCCAGCGATTGCGCCACGGCGGGCGCGCCGGCGCCCAGCAGCAGCGCCAGCAGCAGGGGGGTTACGGCGCGCATGACGCGTCCTCGAGGGTGTACAGATTAATCGGGTGCTCCTTGCCGCGCAATGTGCGCTGGCCTAGTTGGCGGAAACGGTGGCGGCTGGCGCGGCGCACCGTTCCTTCGCCGATGATGATGTCGTAAGGGTAGTCGCGCGCCGCCTGCTCCAGCCTCGAGGCCGTGTTGACGCTGTCGCCCACCGCAGTATAGATGCTGCGCATGGCGGTGCCAAAGTCGCCCGCCATCGCCAGCCCGCTTTCGATGCCGATGCGCACCCGCAGCGGCGCCTGGCCGGCCGCGGCGCGGCGCGCGTTCAGGTGGCGCACCGCCTGCAGCATGGCGCGCGCCGCGTCCAGCGCCAGGTTGGCGTGGTCGGGATTGGGCAGCGGCGCGCCCCAGAACGCCACCATGCCGTCGCCGGTGTATTTGTCGAGGGTGCCGCGCATGGCCAGCACCGGGCGCGTCAGGCAGTCGAGGAACTCGGTGGTCAGGCGCGCCGCCTCCTCCACCGGCAGCGCCTCGACGTGGGTGGTGTAGCCCTCCATGTCGGCGATCAGCGTGGTCACGTCGAGCTGGCGCGGGGCCAGCGGATCCTCCAGGTTGCTGCGCAACAGCTCGTCGACCACGTCGCCCGCCACGTACTGGCGCAGCGTGTCGAGCAGGCGGCGCGAGCGCGTCTGCGCCTGCTGCCAGTGGAACGGCACGGCCACCAGCAGCAGGAACAGGATGGACAGCAGCGGGCCGGACGGGCCGAAGCCGGCGTCGTGCGGGGCGATGACGTAGGCCAGCGGCAGCCACAGCGCCGCGCCGGCGGCCAGCAGCGCGATGTTGACGGCGGCCGTGCGGCGCGGCAGCGTGTAGGTGGCCAGCGCGGTCACGCCCAGGCAGAACAGCAGCGCGAGCAGGCCGCCGGGCCAGGGCGTCGGCGCCAGGCCGGCCTGGCGGTCCAGCAGGCCGGTGAGCAAGGAGGCGTGCACCATCAGCCCGGCGCTGAGCGCGCCCAGCGGCGTGGCCACGCGGTCGCCGATGCTCAGCGCGGACGAGCCGATCAGCACCAGCCGGCCCTGGATGAATTCGGGCGGCACGCGCCGGTCCAGCAGGTCGGCGGCCTTGGCCACCTCGTAGGCGGGCCAGGCGCGGGTGTAGGGAATGCGCACCCAGCCGGTGGCGGTGGCCGGCAGCGGGCGGCCGCCGGCGCAGCAGTCGAACAGCGCGCGCGCCAGCGTCGGATAGCTGCGGCCGTTGAAGTTGGTGTACATCGGCACCCGCCGCAGCACGCCGTCGCTGTCGGGCGCGACGCCGATGTTGCCGAAGTGGGCGGCCGGCGCCAGCCCGGCGTGGTTGGCGATGTAGCCGCGGGCCGGCACGCTGCCGGCCACGGTGCCGGGATCGCCGCCGGACAGCACGCCGCTGTGCAGCGGATCGTCGCGTTCGCTGAAATCGAACAGCTGGGCCATCACCAGCGGCGCGTGCCGGGACAGCATCGCGATGCGGGCGTCGCCGCCGGCGTCGGCCGGTTTTTCCTGCAGGATGTCGAGCGCCACGCCGCGGGCGCCGTCGGCCAGCAGCGCTTCCACCATTTCCGCCATGCGGGTGCGCGGCCATGGCCAGGGATAGCGTTCCAGGCTGGTTTCGTCGATGTCCACCAGCAGCATGCGCTGTTCCGGCTGGGCGCTGGCGCGCATCAGCGTGTAGCGGTCGCGCAGCCAGTTGTCGAGCCGCTGCGAGGCGCCGTCGTGGTCCCACTGGACCCAGGCGGTGATCAGCAGCGCGGCAACGGCGATGCAGTGGCGCGCGACGGCGGCGGCGGAGATGAACGGAATGCGCAAGATGAGCGGTGGTCTGGGTGGGGCGGCCAGCAGCGGGCCGCACGTTACAATAATAGTTGCTGAAGTAAAATAGTCGCCCAGTATAACGGCTTGTACCGGGATGGAATAGTGCAAAATTAATAGTTTTACATCTCTTTCGTCAGCGGGGCCGACGCTGTGGCGGCAGCGCCCGGTCAATTGTATCCAATTGAAAGTATGTGACCAGGATCACATACTTTCAGGGAAAGTAGCGGACAATGTAGGCTGAGGGAGAAACTTATTATGCGCAATCAAATTCACACCATATTTGCAGGGATGTTGCTGGGACTGGGGATGCTGGCATCGGCAGCCCAGGCCGGCGAAGCGGGGAAAGTCGTGTTCGTCACTGGGCAGGTCAGTGTCGCCGCGCGCCCGCTCGCGCTCGACGCCGCCGTGCAGGAGGGGGATGAATTGACCACCGGCGCCGACGGTTATGTGTATGTCAAGACCATCGACCAGGGTTTTCTCGTGCTGCGCCCGAACAGCAAGGCGCGCATCGTGGCCTACCACATCGACGCGCAGAACCCGGCCAACACCCGCGTCAAGCTGGAGTTGTTGCAAGGCGTTGCGCGCAGTATTTCCGGCGTGGGCGTCAAGCAGGCGCGGCAGAACTTCCGCTTCAACACGCCGGTCGCCGCGATCGGCGTGCGCGGCACCGACTTCGTGGTCTACACCGACCAGCAGACCTCGCGCGTGACGGTGATGTCCGGCGGCGTGGTGGTCAGCGGCTTTGCCGGCAATTGCGGTCCGGAAGGCGGCGGCCCCTGCGAGGGCGGCGCCAGCCGCGAACTGTTCGCCGGCCAGGCCGGGCTGATGCTGCAGGTGCAGCGCGGCCAGACCAGCCCGCAGCTGCTGCGCAGCCCGGTGATGTCGCCGGCCGATCAGGGCGCGCCGGCGCGTCCTGACGAACCTGTCGGCAAGGTGGGCGCCAGCAGCCCGGGCGCCGACGTCAACCTCGACGCGCAGAAATCCAACAACGTGCTCAACAACAGCAAGCAGGTTGCCCAGGCCAACACCACGCCGCCGGGCGGCGGCGGTGCGTCGGTGCCGCCGCTGGTGGATCAGAAGCCGGACGTGAGCACGCCGCCGGTGACGCCGGTCGTGCCGCCGGTGACGCCGCCGGTGACGCCGCCGGTGGTGCCGCCGGTGGTGCCGCCGGTGGTGGTGCGCGGCCCGGAAGAGGTGATCTGGGGTCGCTACCAGGCGATCGCTGGCGGCAGCGCGAATGCCGAGATGCAGGCCAAGTTGAAGACCGGCGCTTATGACCTGGAGTTGGTGTTGGGGCCATATAATATTGCCCGCCTGAAATCGACCGCCTACGTGGCGCCGCGCGAAGGGACCGCCTCGTTTGTGTTGACCGGCAGCGATGCGGTGCTTCAGCGTGCTGGTGGCAACTGGGTCCCGGCGACAGTGGAGAATGCGCAACTGGATGTGGATTTCGCCAAGCGCACGTTTAAAACCAGCTTGGACGTGATCGGCGACAATATGCGCGTTCCGTACAGTGTCGCGGGCAATATCGATAGGAGCGGCATGCTGGTCAATCCCAATCAGATCACCGATAACCGTATCAAAGGATATCTGGGCGGCGCCAATGTGGAGGAGGCGGCTTATTTATTCCAATACAAGTCGAACTTCGTCACGGTGAACGGCGCAACCAAGTGGAGCCGTTGAACGGTCTGTTTCGGTAGTCGGATGAAAAAAATGGGTAATGTTGCGCAAGCAGCATTGCCCATTTTGTGTATACCCGCCGCCTGTGATATAAAGGCGCCCGGATGGGGCTGATAGCGCAAAAGTAATGTGATTATTTGTGTACATTTATCGATGTTGCATAAATTATGCGCAAATAATTTACAACAAGTTGCAAAGTCGGAAGAAAAACATTTGTTTTGTGACGCCCGTCACAACAATTGTCCCTTGGTATGGCAATATACTCCCACCTTCTGCAAAAGGGCTCAGTGTTATACGGCGCTGTATGCTCTGAGCCGCAGAATTTCTGGTTTAAACCAAACTTTTTAAGGAACTATCAATCATGGCGGCAACTGACTACACTCAAGTCGTACAGCAACTGTACATTTCCTACTTCGGCCGTCCTGCAGACCCAACTGGTCTGACCAACTTCACGGCCCAAATGCTGGCTGCTGACCCAAATGCCGGCACCGCTGACGCACTGACCACCACCACAGCCCTGAGCGCATACTCCCAGGCTCACCCAACTTCGGCAGTAGGCCTGCTGGTTGGCAGCTTCGCCAACAAGGTCACCCCTCCAGGTAGTGATCACCTGTCGATCCTGAAATTCGTCAACGACGTCTACAACAACATTTTCCACCGTGACGCTGACGCAGGCGGCAACTTCTGGGTCAACGCCATCGAGACCGGTTCCTTGAGCCGTGAAAACGCTGCTCTGGCCATCACCGAAGGTGCTATGACCAACGGCTCGCCACAAGGCCTGATCGATGCGGCGCTGGTTGCCAAGGTCAACGCTGTCGCTACGGACTTCACCGGCTCGCTGGACACCATCGCCAAGGTCGTATCCTTCTCGGGTGACGCTGCTGCCGCTAAGGCCGCCGCTCTGCTGACGCAAGTTACCGCGACCACCGACCTGACCGCGTTCCACACCAATGTGACCGACGCGATCGCCGGTCTGATCGTTCCAGTAACCGTTAGCACCACTCTGTCCACCGGCGTTGATACCCTGGTTGGCACCGCAGCCAACGACGTGTTCAATGCAGTTCCAAGCGCCACCAACACCGCGACCCTGACCGCACTGGACAGCATCGACGGCGGCGCCGGCACCAACACCCTGAACGTTATCGATACCATCGCTGCTGGTACCGCCTTCGTGGTTCCGACCTCGATCACCGTCAAGAACGTTCAGAACATCAACGTCACTTCGGCTAACAACACCGTTACCGTCGATACCTCCGGCTTCACCGGCGCGACCGCACTGAAAGTTGGCTCGGTTGGCGGCGCTACCGCGACCGCAGCTACCACCACCACCGTGTCGGTAACCGACTCGGCACTGGCTGGTAACGCTGTTTCGGTTACCGGCGGTTCCGATGTTACCGTGAACGCACTGGGCGTTGCTGCTTCCGGTAACGTGACCGTGACCGGCGCTGTTGGCAACGTCGTTGTTACCGCCGCTGAAAAAGCAGCTGGTGTCTCGGCTGCTGGCGCCATCACCGTGACCGGCGGCAAGACCGTTAGCGTCACCGAAACCGCGACCGCTTCGACCGCTGCCTCTACCGCTGCAACCTTTACCCAAGGCGCTGTGTCGATCACCGGCGATGCAACCACCACCGCTGTGACCGTGAACCAGACCGCTGCTGCTGCTACTGCTGGCGTCGTTAAGGAAGTGTTTACCGCGACCTTCACGGTCGGTGCCGGTGCTGGCACTGATACCACCACCTTTGATGGTGTGACTTACACCGCATCCGGTGTTCTGAGCGCTACTGCTACCGCAACCGCATTCGTTGCCGCTTACAATGCAGCACCGGCTGCGAACTGGGTTGCTGTTGATAACGGCAATGCTACCGTCACCTTCACTGCCAAGACCGCAGGTATTCGTACTGACATCGTCGCCGGTGGCTTCGTTGAAGGCGGTGCTGGCGTGACCACCACCGTTACCGTTGCTGCTCCAACCACCCAAGGTACGTCGTCGCAAGCAATCGTTGATGGCACTGTTACCATCGCCGACTTGAACGCTGGCAGCACCACCAAGGCCGCGACCATTTCGTCGGTTACCTTGGCTAACTACGGCGCATCGACAATCTCGTCCAGCGCTCTGTCGAAACTGAGCCTGAGCGGCACCGGCGGCACCCTGAGCCTGACCAGCGGCCTGACCACCGAAACCAGCAAAACCCTGGCTCTGACCGTCAACAACCTGACCGGCGCAGCTATTACCGACGCTAGCAATCACTTCACGACCATCAACGTGACGACCGCAGGCAAGGATTCGACGATCGCTAACATCGCTGACACCGCTGCTACTGCCCTGACCGTTGCAGGTTCCAACGCGCTGACCATGACTTCGGTTGCTGGCCTGACGAACCTGAAGACCATCACCGTTTCCGGCGCTGCTGGCCTGACCGCTGACGTTAGCGCTCTGACCGCAATCACCGACGTGAACGCTGCTGCTTCGACCGGCGCGAACACCGTGACCGTGAACGCTACTCAAACCACCTACGAAGGTGGCTCGGGTGTGGACACCGTTGTTGTGTCCGCAGCTGCTACCTCGAAGATCGACGGCGGCGCTGGTTCGGCTGACGTGATCAACCTGGTTGGCGCAGGCGCAACCCTGCTGACCGCATCGACCGGCGCTAAGCTGGTGAACTTCGAAGTGGTGGACGCTACCGGCGGTACCGGTTCGTACGACGTTTCCGTACTGACCGGCATCAAAGCCGTGCAAGTCGGCGCAGACGGTGGTTCGGCTGTAACCTTCTCCAACGCAGCTGCCGGCACTTCGCTGTCGCTGCTGGCTAGCGCTGGCCACCTGGTCACCTTCGGCCTGAAGGCTGACACCGCTACCGACAGCATCCAGCTGAACCTGGGCACCTCGAAAACCACCGGCGTGACCTTCGTCGGCGGCGCGAGCATCGGTGCTATCGAAACCGTCAACATCGCCAGCAATGGCACCGTGACGAGCGGCGTCAGCACCGGCACCAACTCGCTGGCACTGACCGACGCGGCTGTGACCAAACTGGTTGTGACCGGCGCTGAAAGCCTGACCCTGACCGGTCTGACCAGCAACAGCATCACCACCGTTGATGCAACCGGCGTAGCCAAGGGCGCAACCTTCACCCTGACCACCGCTGCTACCGCAACTGCTGGTGCAACCGTCACCGCAGCCAGTGGCAACCTGGTGTTCACCGGCGCCGCTGCTGCTGGCAAGGTTGACACCATCACCGCTGGCAATGGCGACAACACCATCAGCGAAGCTGCTGGTAACAACATCGTTACCCTGGGTAACGGCACCAACGGTGTAACGCTGGCTGGCGCTGGTAACAACACCCTGGTCGTAGGTACCGGTGCTAACACCGTGACCGTTGGTTCGGGCCAGAACGTGGTCACCTTCGGTGCACACGCTACGGGTACCGTGGATTCGCTGACCGTTGGCGTTGCCACCTCGGCTAACACCTACGCATCGGTTACTGGCCTGCAGCACCTGGATACCCTGGTACTGGATTCCACCGGTAACACCGTTGCGTTCAACGGCGGCACCGTGTCGACGGCGAAAATCGCGCTGAACCCGCTGACCGCGCAGTTCGCCGACTACATCGCTCAAGCTAGCTCGGGTAACGGTTCGGCCCACGGCCAGATCAGCTGGTTCCAGTTCGGTGGCAACACCTACGTTGTTGACGACGTTTCGGCTGGCGCTTCGTTCGTTGCCGGCGCCGACAACATCGTTAAACTGGTTGGCCTGGTTGACCTGGCTGCTACCGGTAGCGTTGCTGCAATCGCTGCTCACGGTATCACCCTGTAATAACCGGGACCTGGTCCTAGTTGTCTAAAAAGCCGGGCGCAAGCCCGGCTTTTTTTCATTCCGCGCGGTTGATCCTGCCGTGCTTGGCCGCTACACTGCTTGAGTAACCTGCGGTTTGCGCCATTCGTAGCCAATTCTATTTTTTTGTGCGTATAAACCAAAAAAATGTGATGGGCATCACATTTCTTCCTCGTTTTCGGCGATAATCTCTTCGTCCGCTACTTCGTAGCATTTTTTGTAGAATCCCTCGCTCATTACCTAAAGCATAAGCAGTGGCTGGTTGTGGGTATTCTTCCAGTCGGTGGAGACTTTCTTCATCGTTGCACTGCGCAGGCATATATATGAAAAACAACTTTCTAAACAATTCCAAAAGTGAAATTGAACAGGTGCTGCGAAAGTTCAAGAGTACCTTCGTCACGGTCGGAACCTTCAGCGCCGTCAGCAACCTGTTGATGCTGGTGCCGTCCCTTTACATGCTGCAGGTCTACGACCGCGTCCTGGCGAGCCGCAACGAAATTACGCTGTTGATGCTGACGCTGATCATGTTGGGCGCCTATCTGGTGATGAGTGCGCTGGACCTGATCCGTAGCTTTGTATTGATACGGGTCGGAGCCAAGTTCGACATGGAGCTCAACAAGCGAGTCTATACCGCCGCCTTTGAGTCCAACCTGAAGCGATCCGGCGGCAACGCAGGTCAGGCGCTGTCCGACCTGACCAACCTGCGCCAGTTCCTGACCGGGAATGCGCTGTTCGCCTTCTTTGATGCGCCATGGTTCCCGGTTTACCTTATCGTTATTTTTGTCTTTGAACCGTCCTTGGGACTGTTCGCGCTGGGCGGCACGATCGTCCTGGTGGTGCTGGCCTATGTCAACGAGCGTGTCACGCACAAGCCGCTGGCCGATGCCAACGGCATGGCGATCATGTCCAATAACCTGGCCAGCAATAATCTGCGGAACGCCGAAGTGATCGAGTCGATGGGCATGCTGCCCGATCTGATCGGCCGCTGGTTCAAGCTGCACAGTCGTTTCTTGCACCTGCAAGCGGACGCCAGCGAAAAAGCCGGCAAGATCGGCGCCATCACCAAGTTTGTGCAAGTATCCTTGCAATCGTTGGTACTGGGCTTTGGCGCGTTGCTGGTCCTGGAAAACAAGATTACCCCCGGCATGATGATTGCCGCATCGATCCTGGTGGGCCGCGCGCTGGCGCCGGTGCAGCAGCTGATCGGCGTATGGAAGTCGTTCGCCAGCACGCGCAGCGCTTACGAGCGGCTGAATAAATTATTGACCGACAACCCGGAACGCGCAGTCGGTATGGCGCTGCCGAAGCCACAAGGCGTGTTAAATGTGGAGAATGTGACGTCGGCGCCACCGGGCACGACGGTGGCGGTGCTGAAAGGCGTCAGCTTTGCTGTAGAGCCCGGTGACGTGCTGGGCGTGATCGGCCCCAGCGGTTCGGGTAAGTCGACACTGGCCCGCTTGTTGGTAGGGGTGTGGCCGGCGATGATGGGCAAGGTGCGCCTGGACGGTGCGGATATCTACCAGTGGAACAAAGGGGAACTCGGCCCGCATCTGGGTTACCTGCCGCAAGACGTCGAACTGTTCGGCGGCAGCATCAGCGACAACATTGCCCGCTTTGGCGAGGTCGATGCCGACAAGGTGGTGCTGGCTGCGAAGCGCGCCGGCGTCCACGATATGATTTTGCACTTCCCTAAAGGCTACGACACCATAATGGGCGAAGGCGGCGCGGGTTTGTCCGGCGGACAGCGCCAGCGCATCGGCCTGGCGCGCGCCATGTATGGCGATCCGTCGGTGCTAGTGCTGGATGAACCGAACTCCAATCTGGATGACGTCGGCGAAGCCGCGCTGCTCATGGCGATCAACGATTTGCGCGCCCGCGGCAAGACCATTGTGCTGATCACTCACCGCACCAGCATCATCAGCGCCACGACCAAGCTGTTGTTGCTGCGCGACGGCGCTGTGTCTGCTTTCGGCCCGACCAGCCAGGTGCTGGCGGCATTGCAGGAGGCGCAGAACGCCCACGTGCAGCAGCAGGTGGCTGCGCAGCAGCAGGCGGCCCAGCAACAGGCGGCCCAGCAACAGGCGGCCCAGCAACAGGCTGCACAGCAGGCTGAGCAGCAATTGGTCGTCCAGCAGCGGGCAGCACAGCAACAAGCCGCTTCGCAACATGCGGCACCAACGGAACAGGAATAAATCATGTCGAATCTCATTACCAAGAAAGAAGCCCCGGTGGAGGTCATCAGCCATGACGTCACTCCATTGACCGTCAATACGGATGCCGGTGCGTATTCCAAGTTTGGCTGGATCATCGTATTGTGCGGCGTGTTGGGTTTTCTGGCATGGGCCATTTTTGCTCCGCTCGACAAAGGTGTGCCGCTGCCGGGTACGCTGGCTAGCGAGTCTAGCCGCAAGTCCATCCAATCGCTGCCAGGCGGGATAGTGCAGGACATCCTGGTGAAGGACGGCGACCTGATCAAGGCTGGCCAAGTGCTGGTACGGATGAATAATATCCAGGCCAAGTCCGCGCTGGAAATGACCCGCGCGCAGTACATTTCCGGGCGCGTCACGGCGGCCCGTATGCAAGCCGAACTGCTCGGACAGGCAGTGATTACGCTGCCGGCATCGCTTAACCAGTACAAGGATGATCCGCGCCTTGCCGAGAACGTTGCGGTACAAAGCCAATTGATGAATTCGCGCCGCATGGCCCTGCAAAGCGAACTGGCCGGCGTTGACGAGAGTATTACCGGACTGGGGTTGCAGATCGCTGGCGTGCAGGAATCGCTGGCCGCCAAGAAAGAACAGAAGGCGCTGTTGAAACAGCAGCTCGACGACACGCGCGATCTGGCCAAGGATGGCTACATCGCCCGCAACCGCTTCTTGGAACTGGAGCGTACCTATTCGCAGATTAATGGTTCGATTTCCGAGGACATCGGCAATATCGGCCGTTCGCAACGCCAGGTCACCGAACTGAAATTCCGCAAGCTGCAGCGTAGCCAGGAATATCAGAAAGAACTGCGTGGCCAACTGACCGATGTGCAGAAGGAGGCTGACGCGCTGGAAAGCCGTCTGCAAAGCCAGGCCTTCGATTTCGCCAGCGTAGAAATCAAAGCGCCGGTAGCTGGGACCGTCGTAGGTTCGAGTGTGTTCACGCGCGGCGGCGTGGTAGGTGCTGGTGCGCGCCTGATGGAAATCGTGCCGAGCAACGATACCCTGGTGGTGGAAGGCCAACTGCCCGTCAATCTGATCGACAAAGTCCATCCCGGCCTGAAAGTGGATTTGATCTTCTCGGCGTTCAACGCCAACAAGACGCCGCACATCCCTGGCGAAGTCATACAGGTGGCAGCCGACCGCACCGTGGATGAGCGCACCGGCCAGCCATACTACAAGGTCCGTTCGCGCGTGACGCCGGAAGGCGCCAAGCTGATCGCCGATAAGAAACTGAATGTCGTGCCCGGCATGCCGGTCGAAATGTTCGTCAAGACGGGCGAGCGTTCGATGATGAGCTATCTGTTGAAGCCGATCTTCGATCGCGCCAAGACTTCGATGACAGAGGAGTAACCGTGGCCATGATGTCAAAAGCAAAGCCGCGCCTGCTGGCGGCGGCTTGCCTCGCCGCTGTCCTGCTGCAAGCCTCGGGCGCACAGGCGCTGGGTTTCTTGCAGGCCTACGAGGCGGCGCTGAAAAACGATCCGACCTTCCGCTCGGCCTACTACACCAACGAGGCTGGCAAGGAAAACCGGCAACTGGGTTTGTCCAACCTGCTGCCCAATCTGAGCGGCGGCTATAGCGCCAGTCAGAACCGCACAACCGTGACGCAAGGCGATCGGGTCGCGCCCTACGATTATATTTCGCGTTCGGCGACGCTGCAGTTGCGGCAATCGCTGTTCAACCTCGACGGTTGGGCGCGCTTCAAGCAGGGCAAGGCGCAAAGCAATTACGCGGCTTCGGTCTATGACAGCCAGCGTCAGGAAGTGATCTTCCGCGTAGCCAACGCCTATATCGACCTGCTGTTCAAGGAAGACCTGATGGCGCTTGCCACCGTCGAGCGCGACATGTACGCGGAGCAGCGCAAGGTCAACGACCGCATGTTCGAGAAGGGCGAAGGGACCAAGACCGACATGCTGGAAACCCAGGCGCGGCTCGATGGGGCGGAAGCTCAGGTGTTGGAGTACACAGAGAACTTGATGGTATCGCGTGAGACCCTTGCGACTATCATCGGCGCAGAGGTGGGCGAAGTGGACCGCTTGTCGCCGGATTTCCGCATTCGCCCCAGTGATGGCCAGACGTTCGAGTACTGGAAGCAGATCGCGATTGAAACCAATCCCGATATCAAAGCCATGGCGTTCAACGTGGAAATCGCGCATCAGGAATACAACAAGGCCCGCGCCGCCTATACGCCGCGCGTCGACTTCGTGGCCACTTACGGCAAGACCTCGTCGGATGCGATTTCGACCGTCAATCAGGACCAGATCGTTCGCAGCATCGGTGTTCAGCTGAATGTCCCCCTGTATTCCGGCGGCCAGCTTGGCGCGCAAAGACGCCAGACGGTCGCCAACGAGGAAAAAGCCAAGGCCGATTTGCAGGCACAGACGGACAAGGTCCTGCTGGAGTTGCGCAAGGATTATGGCGTCATGTTCAGCAGCGTCAAACGCGTGGATGCCCTCATGAAGTCAGTCGCGTCGGCCGAACTGTTGATCACCGCAACCGAGCAGAGTATCAAGGGTGGTGTACGTATCAACCTGGATGCACTGAACGCCAAACAGCAGTTGTACACCGCGAAGCGGGACTTGGCTCAGGCGCGTTACAACTATCTGCTGACTTCGCTGCGCATGCGGGCATCGGTGGGTACTTTGGGTGATAGTGATGTGCGCGAGATCGCGGCATATTTCCATTAAGCCGTATCGATCGGCGAAGAAACAGCATGGATGATGAAATTGAAGTCACTGTCGACGGCATCAGCTACAAGCTCAGCGAACTGAGCGAGGCTGCGCAGGAACAGGTCGCCAACCTGCAGTTCGTCGATGCGCAGATGGCCGAGCTCAACGCCAAGCTGGCGGTGTACCAGACCGCCCGCAACGCCTACCAGTCGGTGCTGCAACAACTCGTACCGCGCCTGTCGCAATAAGCCATACAACAACGGCGCCCTCGGGCGCCGTTTTCAATTATTCCTTGCCGTAGCAGTGCGGGCAGGATTTCTCGTACACGTATTCCGGCGCCAGCTGCTGGCGCGGCGTCACCACGGCGCGGCAGACGAAGCATTGCACGGTCTCGGTCGGCTCCAGTTGCGGATTGAGCGCGGTGCGGTAGTCGAACACGAAGCAGTCGCCGGTGTAGTGGGCGCCGCCGACTTCCTCGAAGTACTTGAGGATGCCGCCTTCAAGCTGGTAGACGTTGTCGTAGCCGATGTTCTGCATGTGGATCGCCGCCTTTTCGCAGCGGATGCCGCCGGTGCAGAAGGTGACCACGGTCTTGCCGGCGAAGTCGTCCTTGTGGGCGGCGATCACTTCCGGGAACTCGGTGAATTTCGTGATGCGGTAGTCGACGGTATTGTCGAAGGTGCCGACGTCGACTTCGAAATCGTTGCGGGTGTCGACCATGACCACCGGGCGGCCGTTGTCGTCGACGCCGCTGTCCAGCCAGCGCTTGAGCGTGTGCGCTTCGACGAAGGGCGCGCGGCCTTCTTCCGGCTTGATCAGCGGCATGCGCATGGTGATGATTTCTTTTTTGATCTTGACCAGCATGCGCTTGTGCGACTGCTCGACCGAATAGCTTTCCTTCACTTCCAGGTCGGCGAAGCGGGCGTCGCTGCGGACCCAGGCCAGGTACTCGTCGATGTGGCTGCGCGGACCGGACAGGAACATATTGATGCCTTCCGGCGTCAGCAGGATGGTGCCCTTGAGCCCCAGTCGCTGGCAGATGTCCTGGTACAGCGGGCGCATCGCTTCGGTGTCGTCGAAGGTGACGAACTTGTAGGCGGCGATGTTGACGTGAGCGGCAGCGGCAGCGATGGCGGCGGCATGCGCTTCAGCTTGTAAAGCAGTATTAGCGTGCATGGTGGACATGATCAAAAATTGTGAAGAGCCGACATTATACGCGGGTTGTATGGGGTTTCATCCAGAATGCCACAAAAATAGGCACCATTGGACACCTGATGCCAAACCGGGAACTGGCTGCGCCAATTCCGCGGACATTTAATGGGGCTACAATAATTACGTGGCGATGCGCGGCGCATCATTTCGATGAGGTACGCAAATGAGAAAGAAACAAGATTCTTCAAACGCCAACCTGGCCGATAGCGATGATGCGCCGGAATTGACTGAGGCTTGGTTCGCGACAGCGAATATGTATCGTGAAGGGGCGTTGGTGAGGCGAGGACGTCCTTTGCAAACCGTGACCAAAGTCGCGGTCAAACTGCGGCTGGACCGCGATGTCGTTGCCGCATTCAAGGTGGATGGCCCTGGTTGGCAGACGCGTATCAACCGGGCTTTACAGGAATGGCTGGTATCGCATCCTGGTGAGTAAGGGGATGTGATTGGAGCACCGCACTATCGCTGGCCTGATCGAATTCTGGGCGCGAGTAGGGCGTGCGGCCTTGGATAATCTGGATCTGCCGGTTAGCTTTGTTGCGGAATCGCTGGCGTCCTTGGCGGAGCCTCGCGAGTTGGCGCAGCCTTTCATTCCGAATAGGAGCGAGGCAAGTGATTAGGATGCGCCAAAAATACGAGAAGCTTGGCTAGCTTTCTTTCCGCTTGGCGATTGAGTTCGCTGCAACTAGAGTGTGTATTTAGAACTGGCAGGTTGGGAGGAGGGGCATCATGAATAAAGCATTTGAAATGTATAGTGATTTGCTGGAGCGCTTTCTGGCCCATAAGCTATCTATCCAGGACGCTGGTGTGGGTGTTCGAGCGGACCAATGTCGATCAGGTTGATCGCGCCAATCGGGCGTCGCCAAGGTGCCCCTAAGATGTGCCAGATCTGCGAGCAGTTTGAGCGGCGTTCCTGATTTTTAGTGTTGTTAGGTCGATCATAATTATCGCCCAAACCCACCCGGAAAATTCAGGGTTCGCGTGGTGTTCTGCGAAAGAACGTGCCTGCGGAACATCGCCTCCTTCCGCAATCACAGTTTCCAGCCAGAGTTCCGCAGCTTCGCCAGCATTGTCGATCGCCTCATCCAGCGTGTCGCCCGCAGAAAAACAACCGGGAAGATCAGGTATGACAACGCCAAAAGCATGGGTTGCGTCACCGGGTTCAATTGCAATCGGATATCTCATGATATGCACCTATCGTATGTACAGCGTAACACTGCATGCCGATCTGGCGCAAACGGGGCTGTAAATCAGATTCATCGAACCCGGCCGCCGCACGGTAAAATAGCTGGTTATTGAACCAGCATTGAGCGGCATATGAACATGGTAGCAAACGAACAAGAAGTGGCGGCAACCCAGGCGATGGTCCCCACCGTCGCCAAGGCGGGACCAGACTTTGTCCATCTGCGGGTGCACTCGGAATACTCCATTGTCGACGGCCTGGTGCGCATCGACGACCTGGTCGCCACCGCCGCCAAGGACAAGCAGGCGGCGCTGGCCGTCACCGACCTGTCCAATATGTTCGGCATGGTCAAGTTCTACAAGGCCGCGCGCGGCAAGGGCATCAAGCCGGTGATCGGCGTCGATGTCTGGATCACCAACGACGACAACCGCGACAAGCCGCATCGCCTGATGCTGTTCGCCAAAAACCACATGGGCTACCTGCAGCTGTGCGAGCTGCTGTCGCAAGCCTGGCTGACCAACCAATACAAGGGCCGCGCCGAGATCCGCACCGAGTGGCTGGTCGAGCGCACCGCCAAGACCTATGCGCTGCTGCCCGACGTCAGTCCCGCCAACGCCCTGATCGCGCTGTCCGGCGCGCACTTCGGCGACGTCGGCACGGCGATTGAAAACGGCAACCCGGCGCTGGCCGAGACAAACGCGCAGAAGTGGGCCGAGATCTTCCCCGGCCACTTCTACATCGAGATCCAGCGCGCCGGCCAGGCCAACCAGGAAGCCCAGGTGCGCCACGCGGTGGCGCTGGCCGCCAGGCTCGGCCTGCCGGTGGTGGCGACCCATCCGATGCAGTTCATCCGCCAGGACGAGTTCATCGCGCACGAGGCGCGCACCTGCATCGCCGAAGGCGAAATGCTGGCCAATAACAAGCGCGTGCGCCGCTTCAACGAGCAGATGCGCTTCATGTCGCAGGCCGAGATGCGCGAGCTGTTCCACGACCTGCCGGCCGCGCTGCAAAACTCGGTGGAGATCGCCAAGCGCTGCAACCTGACGCTGACGCTGGGCAAGCCGCAGCTGCCGAACTTCCCGACGCCGGGCATGACCATCGACGAGTTCCTGCGCACGGAGACCAAGAAGGGCCTGGAGGAACGCCTGGAGCAGCTGTATCCGGACCCGGTCAAGCGCGAGGCGCAACGGGCGCGCTACGAGGAGCGCCTGGAGTTCGAGAACAACACCATCATCAACATGAAGTTCCCCGGTTACTTCCTGATCGTGGCGGAGTTTATCCAGTGGGGCAAGAACAACGACGTGCCGATCGGGCCGGGCCGGGGGTCGGGCGCGGGTTCGCTGGTGGCGTATGCGCTGAAGATCACCGACCTCGATCCGCTGAAGTACAACCTGCTGTTCGAACGTTTCCTCAATCCCGAACGCGTTTCGATGCCCGACTTCGACATCGACTTCTGCCAGGAAAAGCGCGACCTCGTGATCCAGCACGTCAAGGACCTGTACGGCCGCGACGCGGTGTCGCAGATCGCCACCTTCGGTACCATGGCGGCCAAGGGCGCTATCCGCGACGTCGGCCGCGTAATGGACTTCGGCTACAACTTCTGCGACGGCGTCTCCAAGCTGATTCCGTTCAAGCCGGGCAAGCCGGTGTCGATCGCCGAGGCGATCGAGGAAGAGCCGATGCTCAAGGAGCGCCAGCAGAACGAGGAAGAAGTGGCGCAGCTGCTGGACCTGGCGCAACAGGTCGAAGGCATCACCCGCAACATCGGCATGCACGCCGGTGGCGTGCTGATCGCGCCGGGCAAGCTGACCGACTTCTGCCCGCTGTACACGCAGGGCGGCGACGGCGGCGTGGTGTCGCAGTACGACAAGGACGACGTCGAGGCCGTCGGCCTGGTCAAGTTCGACTTTTTGGGCTTGACCACCTTGACCATCCTGGACCGTGCGGTCCGCTACATCAAGATGCTCGATCCCAAGGAGTCGGAGTTCGACCTGGCGCGCCTGCCGTTGAACGACCGCCCTTCGTATGAGCTGCTGACCAAGGCCAAGACCGTGGCCGTGTTCCAGCTGGAGTCGCGCGGCATGCAGGGCATGTTGAAGGACG
The DNA here is from genome assembly GCF_059418605.1 of Duganella sp. GW821-FHT07G03. Lineage (NCBI taxonomy): Bacteria > Pseudomonadati > Pseudomonadota > Betaproteobacteria > Burkholderiales > Oxalobacteraceae > Duganella > Duganella sp. GW821-FHT07G03. The sequence goes on along the minus strand of NZ_JBWKQE010000005.1, from coordinate 27,210 downwards.
CCCGTCCCGACCGCTTCGAAGACATTATCGCGCTGGTGGCGCTGTACCGTCCGGGCCCGATGGACCTGATCCCGGACTTCTGCAAGCGCAAGCACGGCGAAAAATTCGACTATCCCGATCCGCGCACCGAATCCATTTTGTCCGAAACCTACGGCATCATGGTGTACCAGGAGCAGGTGATGCAGATGGCGCAGATCGTCGGCGGCTACTCGCTGGGCGGCGCCGACATGCTGCGCCGCGCGATGGGTAAGAAGAAGGCCGAGGAGATGGCGGAGCACCGCGAGATCTTCCGCGCCGGCGCCGCCAAGGACGGCCTGACCGCGCAGAAGGCCGACGAGATTTTCGACTTGATGGAAAAGTTCGCGGGCTACGGCTTCAACAAGTCGCACGCCGCCGCGTATGCGCTGCTGTCCTACCACACGGCCTACCTGAAGGCCCACCATCCGGCCGCGTTCATGGCGGCCAATATGTCGCTGGCGATGGAGGACACCGAGAAGGTCAAGATCCTGGTTGAGGATTCGATCGACATCTGCGGCCTGACCATCCTGCCGCCGGACATCAACAAGTCCGACTTCCGCTTCATGCCGGACGGTCCGCCGCCTTCGGTGACGGGCAAGAAGGTCACGCAGATCCGCTACGGCCTGGGCGCCTGCAAGGGCGCCGGCCAGAACGCGATCGAGGCCATCATCGCCGCGCGCACTGCCGGCGGCCCGTTCACCAGCCTGTTCGATTTCTGCAAGCGGGTCGACAAGAAGCAGATCAACCGCCGCACCATCGAATCGCTGATACGCGCGGGCGCCTTCGATTGCCTGGCCATCGACCGCGCCATCCTGCTGGCCACGGTCAGCTTCGCGATGGAGTGCGCCGACCAGGAAGCCAAGGCGGCCAACCAGGTCAGCCTGTTCGGCGGCGACGATTCCGATCTGGTGGCGCCGCCCGAGTACGTGAAGGCCGCGCCGTTCACCGACCGCCAGAAGCTGGCCGAGGAAAAGATCGCGCTGGGCTTCTACCTGTCGGGCCATATGTTCGATTCGTTCGCGCCGGAAGCGCGCCGCTTCGCCCGCACCAAGCTGGCCGAGCTGGAGCCCTCGCGCGAGCCGCGCATGCTGTGCGGCGTGATCACCGGCATCCGCCCGCAGATGACGCAGCGCGGCAAGATCCTGATCGTCACGCTGGACGACAAGACGGCGGTGGTCGAGGTGACCGTGTATTCGGAAGTGTACGAAGAGAACAAGCGCATGTTCAAGGACGACGAGTTCCTGGCCGTGGTCGGCAAGGTGTCGGAAGACCGCTTCTCCGGCGGCCTGCGGATCTCGGCCGAGAAGGTGTTCGACATCGTGACGGCGCGCGTCAACTACGGCAAGCAGCTGGGCATGGCGCTGCCGACCTCGGTGGACGTGCGCAAGATGGCCGAAGTGCTGGCGCCGCACCGCCACGCGGACGGCCTGCCGGTGTCGGCGCGCATCACGCCGCAGGGCGTGGGCTGCGTGGTGCAGCTGGGCGAGGCGTGGCGCGTGGCGCCGTCGGACGAGCTGCAGCTGGCGCTCCAGCAGGTGCTGGGCGCCAAGGATGTCGCGATCGAGTACTAGTTACATCTGTTCGCTGATGCTGGTAATGGCATACCCCTTGGCGCCTATCTGCTCCAGGGGGTGGACGATGTGGTAGCGGGACAGATCGTCGAGGCCATCGTCGACTTCGACGTGGCTGGCCTCGGGATGCCAGTCGGTGTTGGTGGCTTCCTCGGGGATGGGTTTGCCCTCCGGCACAGCCAGGTAGCTGTGTTTGCCTTTTGCTTCATCTCGGTAATAAATATCCACACGCATGGTATTTCTCCTTGGACGAAAAACCCATGGTACCGGATTTTTCAGGCCAATGCGTATTCGTCGTCGTCGTGCGCGACGGCGGGGCGGGTGCTGTAGTTCTGGCCCAGCGGCGTCGGCACCGCTTCGAAGCGCGGCGCGCTCAGGCCGGCGCGGATGGCGGCGCTGACGGCGATCAGCGTTTCATGGCGCTTGCGCGCTTCCGAACGTTTCTTCGAGGCGATCGCGGCCAGGTCCGGCGGCGCGATGGCTTCGCACGGCAGGCGCCAGTCGCCGTCGGCGCGGCGGCTGGCGTCCAGCTCTTGCCACAGCGTGTCGTAATCGGCGTGCACCTTGCCCTGGCGGGAGGCGCCGCAGACCACGCGGTTGACGTTGCTGACCAGGCGCAGCTCGACGCAGCCATAGTCGTGGCCGATCTGGCTCAGCAGCTTGACCATCATGTTCTTCGGCCGCAGGCCGTGCAGCTCGCGCGTGGCGTCCTTGATCACTTGCAGGCCCTGTTCGCTTTTTGAGCCCTGCATGCAGCCTATGCCCAGCACCATGCCGCGCACCCCCTGCAGGAAGGAAAACGCGCAGCTGTAGACCAGCACGCCATCTTGTTTCAGTTGCAGCACCAGTTCGCCTTCGCGTTCCATCGGCTCGATGGCGCGCAATTCGAGCTGGTAGCGCAGGCCGGTCTTGCCCTCGACGCTGCCCAGCACCACGGCGCCGCGCGCGGCGCGCACCGTCAGCGGCCCCAGGCCCTGGCGGAAGATGAAGCGGTAGTGCTGTTGCAGCAGGTCGACGCGCTGGGCGCAGTTCATCGTGTTGCTCAGGTAGGGACGGTAAATCTTGTAGAGCAGGCGCGGGCGGGCCTTGACCAGGTCCATGAACAGCGGATGGGAGTTGAGCAGTTGCAGCCAGCCGACCGTGGCCTGGCGATGCAGCAGGGCGCGCAGCGACAGCTTGAAGGTTTCGCGTAGCTGCTTCAACCCGCTAAAGTCGGCCGCACCGGAGCGGAGGGTGATTAACTGCGACATCTGACGTCTCTCATGTAAATCGGGCTGCAAGGGATGGTATGGCGGCAGCTGCACGGGAGACATCATTGACGGCCGGCGGGATAAGGCGGCACGGCTACTTTAGTGTCTTCTCGTCAATGGGGAGTGCCATTACGACATGTGATCATCGTAAATCCAGTGTAACGTATTGTAAATTGGGGTAAAGGCTTACGGTTTTCCCTTAATAATTACAGCTTCGGAAGTGTAAGTGTTGTATAGAGGGGAAAGCGCGGGCGTAAGGGGAACGCGTAGTTGCAAAAAGCAATGCGCGATGAATTCTGGCAATGCATAATGCTACATAACGATACAAAGCCTCCCGTATGTCTCTCTCCCGTCTGCGTTACCTGGAATTTCCCGCTTTCATAGCGCTGTACCTGCTATTTGACTGGGCGACCTATATCGACCCCTTCTATGGCTTGAACATCACGCCATGGAATCCCGATCCGGCGCTGGGGCTGGTGTTCTGGTTGCGGCACGGCTGGCGCGCGGCGCTGCCGTGGTTCGTGGCGCTGGTGGGCGGCGAGTTGCTGGTGCGCGGCATGCCGGCCGGCTGGACGGTTAGCTTGTTGAGTTCGCTTTGGCTGAGCGCCGGCTATGGCCTGCTGGGCGCGGCGCTGCGGCGCCAGTTCGGCGACGGCGGCGTGTTCGACAGCCGCGACCGGCTGTTCCGGTGGGTGCTGATCGTGGTGGTCGGCACCATGATCAACGATGTCGGCTATATCTCCGTGTTGTCGGCGGCCGGGCTGATTCCGGCCGGGCAGTGGGGCGAGGCGGTGCTGCGCTTCGGCATTGGCGACATGGTCGGGGTGCTGGTGTCGATGCCGCTGATCTGGATGCTGGCCAGCGCGGGCGACCGCCAGCGCTTGCGGGCGACGGTGTGGCGGGCCGAGACGCTGGCCTATCTGGCGCTGGCGATCGGCGTGCTGGACATGGTGTTCGGCACCATCGCCACCTCGGAGTTCAAGCATTTTTATTTCCTGTTCCTGCCGGTGATCTGGGCGGCGTTCCGCCAGGGCCTGTTCGGCACGGCGCTGATGGTGTTTATGCTGCAGGCGGGCATAGGCGCGCTGGTCAAATGGAACAACGCGGTCAATATCGCCGTGCACGAATTGCAGATGCTGGACGCGGTGCTGGCGCTGGTGGGTTTTTCGATCGGCATCGCGGTAGACGAGCTGCGCAAGGTGGCCAGCGAGCTCAAGCAGACGATGCGGCTGGCGGCGGCCGGCGAGATGGCGGCCGCGCTGGCGCATGAATTGAACCAGCCGTTGACGGCGCTGGCCGCCTACGGCAAGGCATGCGAATATTTGCTGGAGCGGGGCGAGAGCGGCGACGTGCTCAAGGGCGCGATCCAGCGCATGATCGCCGAATCGGGCCGGGCCGCCGACGTGGTGCGACGCTTGCGCGATTTCTTCCGCACCGGCGCGATGAAGCTGGAGCCGGTCGATGCCGGCCAACTGGTGTCGGGCATCAGCCAGCAGTTCTTCGCCCAGCTGCGCGAGCATGGGGTCGAGCTGGTGGTGGGCGAGATTCCGCCGCTGACGATTTTGGCCGACCGCTTGCAGCTGGAACTGGTGCTGCGCAACCTGCTGGCCAACGCGCTGGAGGCGGTGCAGGAGCAGCCGGCCGGCGCGCGCCGCATCACCGTGTCGGGCCAGCGGCTGGACGGCAAGCGCAAGGGTAAGGGTAAGGGGCAGCAGCAGCAGGGCGGCTGCCTGCAGCTGTCGGTGGAGGATAGCGGCAAGGGCGTGTCGGCGGCGCTGGCGGCGCGGCTGTTCGAGCCGTTTGTGTCGTCCAAGGCCAGCGGCCTGGGACTGGGGCTGGTGCTGAGCCGCGCCATCATGGAGGCGCACGGCGGATCGCTGTGGGCCGAAGTGGGCGAGCATGGAATTTTCAGGATGGCGCTGCCTTTGGCGCGTCCTTTGGAGCAGGATGGAGAGCAGGTGAGCTATGCAGCATGATTTGACCGTATTCATCGTCGACGACGACCCGTCGGTGCGCGACGCGCTGGGCCTGTTGCTGGGCGTGCGCGGCTACCGCACCGCGATGTTCGCCAGCGGCGAGGCTTTCCTGCAATCGTGGCAGCCGGCCTGGCGCGGCTGCATGCTGATCGACATCCGCATGTCCGGCATGGACGGGCTGAGCCTGCAGATGGAGCTGAAACGGCGCGGCTGGGGGCTGCCGGTGATCATCATGAGCGGCCACGGCGACGTCAGCATGGCGCGCGCGGCGTTCAAGGCGGACGCGGTGGACTTCCTGGAAAAGCCGTTCGACGACGTCAAGCTGATTGCCGCCATCGACGAGGCGCTGGCGCGCGCGCGCAGCGTGCACAGCGAGCAGCAACGGCGCAGCCGCAGCGTCAGCCTGCTGAGCGAGCTGACGCCGCGCGAGCGCGAGGTGATGCAATTGGTGGTCTTGGGCCGCCACAACCGCGAGATCGGGCCGGCGCTGGGCATCAGCGTGCGCACGGTGGAAGTGCACAAGGCGCGGCTGATGGCCAAGCTGGGGGTCGACAATGTCGCCGACCTGGTGCGGATAACGATGCAGGATTAACTGCGTGCCGGCCTAACTGCGTGCAGGACTAGGCCGGCACCAGCGCCTCGGCACGCCACGATTCCACCACCTCCAACACCTGCTCCGGCGTAATCGCCAGCATGCAGGTGCAGCGCGCCGCGTCCTCGCAATGGCCGCAGGCCGCCGGCGTGCACAGGCTGCGCGCGCGCGGGCCCAGCGCGCCCCAGCGCACGATGTCGATCGGCTTGAGCGGCGGGAACAGGCCCAGCGCCGGCCGTCCCAACGCGGACGCCAGGTGCAGCGGCCCGGTGCCGCTGGCGATCAGGCCGTCGCAGCCGCCGATCAACGCGGTGAAGCCGTCCAGGTCCAGGCGGCCGCACAGATTCTCCACATTCGGCAAGGCCAGCAACGCCGGCGCCTGTTGCGCCAACAGCTCGCCTTCGGCCGCGCTGCCGGTGACCAGCACCCGCACGCCATCGGCCGCGCCCAGCAGGCGCGCCAGCGTCGTGTAGTGTTGCAGCGGCCATTCGCGGCCGTTGCCGTTGGACTTGGGATGCAGGATCAGCTTGAAGCCCGGCGCGGCCAGCACGGCGTCGGCGGCCGGATGGTGCGGCGTGTCCAGGCCGTACATGGTCTTCAACTGCTCCAGCGGCGGCTCCACGTCCACGCCCAGCGGCAGCAGCAGCTTGAAGTTCAGCTGCGCCTCATGCAGCGGCGAATTGGCGCGGCTGAAGGTCGCCAGGCGGTTGCAGTGGTACCAGTGGTGGATGCGGTGGCTGCTGCCGATGCGGCGCTGGATGCCGGAGCGGCGCGCCGCCGCCGCCAGGGTGCGCTGCGGGAAGGTGAAGATCATGGTGTCGCAGCCGGTCTGCGCCAGGCCGTGCGCCCAGTCGTCGCCCAGTTCTTCCAGGGTCAGCACCCGGTCGACGTGGCGGCACTGCGCCACCACGGCGGCGGCGTAGCGGCGGCACAGGAACACCACCTCGACCTGCGGATACAACTGCTTCAGGTAGCCCGCCAGCGGCAGGGTCAGCACCACGTCGCCGATATTGTCGGTGCGGGCGATCAGGATGCGGCGCGGCACCGGCGCCGGGTATTGCGCGGCCAGGCACATGCCGACCAGGCTGCACACCATCATCACGTAAAACACTTTCGGCATCATCAGCCAGAACATCACGTCGGTCAGGCCGAAGGCGAAGAAGGCCACCACCGCCACCATGCCGGCCAGCGCCAGCGGATGCTGGCCCTGGTCCGGACGGCGCAGCTGGCCGGCGAAGAAGCACAGCGGCGCGATATACATCGTCAGCAGCAGGCTGAAGTCGAGCAGGCCGCCGGTGGCCAGGCAGTTCAGCATGTCGTTGTGGCTGCTGCTGTAGAGCAGCGCCGCCGACTGCTGCAAGCGGCCCTGGGCCGCCAGCGCGTGCAGCGCGACGTCGAATTGTTCGCGGCCCACGCCCAGCCACGGATGTTCGGAAAACATCATCCACGACGCCTTCCACAGCTCCAGGCGGATGCCGACCGAGGTGTTGGCGTCACCCAGCACCAGATAGTTGTTGATGTCGGCGAACGCCTGGGCGATCCGCACCGCCACGCCGGTGGCCGGCACGGCGAACGCCAGCAGCACCAGCGCCAGCAGCACGGCGCCGGCCAGCAGCAGGCGGCGGCCGTACATGCGCGCGCCGTAGCGCACCACCGGGATCAGCACCAGCGGCAGCGCCAGCCAGCCGCCGCGCGAGGCCGACAGCATCGACGCCAACAGGCCGCACAGCAGGCCGACCACGGGCAGCCAGGCGAAGCGGGTGTGGCGCAGGTCGCTCAGGCCGCACAGCGACATCAGGCCGCAGGCCAGCGCCAGGTCGCCGAAGGTGATTTCGTGATGGGTGAAGCCGATCGCCCGGTCCAGGCCGCCGATCGTGACCTGGTACAGCGCGACCAGCGCCGACAGCACGGCGGCAAAGCCCAGGCCCAGCCAGAAATGGCGGGCGCGCGGGCGCAGGTAGTACATCACGCCGATGCAGCTGAGGCCGAACAGCAGGCGCGACGGCCCGTCCAGGGTGTGCAGGCTCTGGCGGTCCAGCAGCAGGCGCAGCAGCGATACCAGGAAATAGCCGCCGAAGGCCATCACCACGCCGCCGATGTCGCTCCAGTGGCGGCGGTACAGCGCCAGCATCAGCGGGCCGCGGCGGAACAGCAGCAGCAGGATCAGCAACTGGACCAGGCCGAGGCCGACCTTGCTCGACAGCGCCAGCGCCGGCAGCAGGAAAATCATCGTGGAGGAAAGCGGCCCCCCATATTCGGTTTGCGGCGTCGAGGAGCTGGCTGGAGTCATGGTCACACGGTGAGGGCGGTGGAGGCGGCGGAGGCCGGCTAAAAAGGCCGATTATAGCAGTTCGGCGCGGGGATTCCGGGCCATGGTCGGCTTGTGGCTGGGGCCGCGATGGGCGATAATCGAGCCGGCATGGGCCACCGGCCTGACGAAGAAAGACTCCGTGTTACAAGATAAAAACGTCACCGCCGGGAGCGTCCCGCGCACCCTGGTCATTTCCCCCAACTGGATCGGCGACGCCGTCATGGCCCAGCCCCTGCTGCAACTGCTGCGCGCGGCCCATCCGGAGCGGCCGATCGACGTGCTGGCGCCGCCGGCGGTGTCGCCGGTGTGGCGGCAGATGGCCGAAGTCGACGAGGTGCTGGAAACCCCGTTCCGCCACGGCGCGCTGCAACTGCGCGAGCGCTGGAAATATGCGCGCCTGCTGCGCCGGCGCGGCTACGCCGACGCCTACGTGCTGCCCAACACCATCAAATACGCGCTGATCCCCTGGCTGGCCGGCATCGGGCGCCGGGTCGGCTACAAGGGCGAGAGCCGGCACGGCCTGATCAATGTGATGCACCACGATGAAACGCCGCCGCGGCCGATGGTGGCGTTCTACGCCGCGCTGGCGACCGCGCCGCAGGCGCTGCAGGACGCCGCCCGGCGCGCCGCCCTGCCCAAGCCGCGTATGGCGGTCGGCGCGCAGCAGAGGGCCGAGGTGCTGCGGCGCCACGGCATCGACCCGGCGCGGCCGCTGGTGGCGTTCGCGCCCGGCGCCGAATTCGGCGGCGCCAAGCGCTGGCCGGCGGCGCACTTCGCCGGCCTGGCGCAAGCGCTGCTGGCGCGCGACGGCGCCACCCAGATCGCCTTGCTCGGTTCGCCCAAGGACCAGCCGGCCTGCGCCGAGGTGGCGGCCGGCGTGGCGGGCGGCGCCCTGTTCAACCTGGCCGGCTCGACCAGCCTGGCCGAGGCCATCGCCCTGATCGCCGCCAGCGCCGCCGTGGTCGCCAACGATTCCGGCCTGCTGCACATCGCCTCGGCGCTGAACCGGCCGGTGGTGGCGCTGTACGGCCCCACCGATCCCGACCACGCGCCGCCGTTTTCCGATATGGCGGCGGCGCTGTCGCTGCGGCTGACCTGCGCGCCGTGCAAGCAGCGCGAGTGCCCGCTGGGCCACCAGGACTGCATGGTCAAGCTGACGCCGGCGCTGGTGTGGCGCAGCCTGCAGCCCATGCTGCCGGTGGGCTGAGCCATGCGCCGCCATGTTTAAACGCTACACGATCACGTTCTGGGCCACGCTGTTTGTCGGCGTGGTCTGCCTGTCGCTGGTGGCGGTCGACGTCTGGCGCAGCCTGATCGCGCGCGACGCCCAGGTGCTGGAGATGGAGCGCCTGACCTCGAACGTGGCGCGCGCCATGGCGCAGCACGCCGACGACACCATCAAGGCCGCCGACACCTCGCTGGCCGACCTGGTCGAACGCGTCGAGACCGACGGCGTGGGCGCGCCGCAGCTGGAACGGGTGCGCCGGCAAATGCTGGTGCACGTGACCAACCTGCCGCAGCTGGCCGGCCTGTTCATCTACGGCGAAGCCGGCCAGTGGCTGGTCAACTCGCCCGCCGTGCTGGGCCCGTCGCTCAACAATGCCGACCGCGAATACTTTGTGTACCACCGCACCCACGCCGGGCGCGGGCCGCATGTGGGCGGGCCGGTGATCAGCCGCAGCAGCGGCAAGTGGATCATCCCGGTGTCGCGCCGCCTGAACAAGGCCGACGGCAGTTTCGCCGGCGTGGCGCTGGCCACGCTGGACATCGACTACTTCCGCCGCTTCTACCAGAGCTTCGACATCGGCGCGCGCGGCGCGGTGGCGCTGATCTCCAGCCAGGGCGTGCTGATGCTGCGCCAGCCGTTCGACGACCAGCGGGTGGGCACCAGCCTGCGCGATACCCCGCTGTTCCAGGCCTACCGCGCCCAGCGCAACGGCAGCGGCCTGTTCGCCTCGCCCTACGACGCCGAGCTGCGCTACAACAGCTACCGCGCGCTGGAGCACTATCCGCTGTTCGTGACGGCCGCGCTGTCGCAGGAAGAGATGCTGGAGCACTGGCGCCACGACAGCTTCACCCGCTCGATCGGCGTGATCGTGCTGGCCGCGCTGCTGGGCTTTTTCGGCAAGCGGTTGGTGGCCCAGATCAATTTGCGGGTGCAGGCCCAGGCCGAGTTGTTGCAGGCGCGCGACGCGCTGGAAAGCGCCAACCGCACGCTGGAGCGGCTGGCGATGCAGGACGGCCTGACCGGGCTGGCCAACCGCCGCCAGCTCGACGTCACGCTCGGCAACGAGTTCAGCCGCGCCATGCGCCACGCCGACACGCTGGCCTTCGTGATGATCGACGTCGACTACTTCAAGCAGTACAACGACCTGTACGGCCACGGCGCCGGCGACGATTGCCTGCGCGCCGTGAGCAAGCTGATACGCGCGCTGACGCCCAAGCGCGCCGGCGACGTGGTGGCGCGCTACGGCGGCGAGGAAATCGCCATCCTGCTGCCGGACACCGAGCTCGCCGGCGCGCAGGCGGTGGCCGAGCGCATCCGGCTGGCGATCGAGGCCTTGCAGACCGCGCACCGCGGCAGCCCGTTCGGCGTGCTGACCATCAGCGCCGGCGTGGCGGCGATGGCGCCGCGGCGGGGCGACAGCTCCGGCCAGCTGGTGGCGGCGGCCGACAAGGCGCTGTACGCGGCCAAGTCGGCCGGCCGCAACCAGGTCGGCGTGGCCGCCATGCCGGCCGCGCCGCCGGCCACCACGCCGCCGCCGGACAGCGCCGCCTAGCGCAGCGCCAGCTGGCGCAGCGCGGCGTGGGCCACCGGCGGCGAGACCACGTGGGCGCCGTCGAATTCCGCATAGCGCACCTGGTAGCCTTCGCCGGCCAGGCGCACGGCGATGGCCTTGCCGCGTTCCACCGACAGCACCTGGTCGCCCTTGCCGTGGGCGATGAACACGCGCGGCATGCCGCTGCGCCGCAGCGGCGCCATGAAGCCGGGCGAGAACGCCAGGATGTCGGAAAACAATTCGCCGTTCATCAACCCGACCGACAGCGCATACGAGGCGCCGTCGGAAAAACCGCCGAGGGTGACGGCGTCGGCGTCGACCTCGTAGCGCTGCATGGTCCACACCAGCAGGCGGTCGATGAAGGCCAGGTCGGGGCCGTAGCCGCCGCGCAGCACGTCCCAGCTGGTCGACAGCGCTTCCGGCATCAGCAGCAGCGAACCGTGCAGGGTGGCGTGCGCCAGCGCGATGGCGTCGCCGCCGCCGTGCTGGCCGCCGGCGCCGTGCAGCAGCACCAGCAGCGGCAGCGGCGTGGCGCCGTCGTGCGGCGGCACATGCAGGCGCGCGTGGCGATGGTTGGGGAAGCCCAGCCGGTGGCTGCCGGGCGGCAGCGCCAGGGGCAGGGCGGTCGCTTGCTGGCGCAGCAGCGCGGGACGGGCGTGCAGCCGTCCGTCACTGTAGGGCGCTGGGTGGGTGTCGGCGCCGTCCATGCGGTCTCACAAGTGCCTATTTGCGCACATAGGTGGTCAGCTCCCAGCTGTCGCGGTTGAAGATGCGGCCATTCCAGTCGGTATCGCGGTAGTCCAGCTTGACGAAGTTGTTCACCTCGGGCGCGAACCACAGCGTCTCGGTCAGCTGGCCGCTGCCGCCCGGGCTGTTGGGCTCCTCGCCGTTGTACAAGGCTTCCACCTCCAGCTTCAGCGCGTCGAACTGGCCGGCCGGCACCGTGATCTTCTCCCAGTTTAGCACCTTGCCCTTGATGCGGTAGCGCCAGTGCTTGCCGGACTTGGGATTGTCGCCGGTGGCGTTGGTGGTCCACTCCTTGCCGGGTGCCAGCGGGAAGGCGTAGCGCGCGAACGCGGGCGCGAAGTGCATGGCGCCGCGGTCGATGGGATTCATCTCGGCGCTGAACAGCTGCCTGGTCAGCAGGGCGCCGCTGGCGGCGCGTTTGATGTCCACGTGCACGCCGGCGGCGTCGACGGCGGTCACCTCGATGCGGTTGAGGTTGCCCTTGGCGCCCTTCCAGACGTCGGTGTATTGGTAGGTCCAGGAATCGCCGACGGCCGGCGCGGGCGCCGCCACCGGGGCGTGGTCGTCCGCCGGCGCGAACGGCGCCGCCAGCGCCAGGCCCAATCCGAGTGCCGCCAGGGTGTAAGGTATCGTCATGCTGTCTCCGATCAGTGTGATTGATATTACAATTATGCCATCACATCAAGCTGAGGTCCCATATGGCTATTCTTAAAATTCTTGCAGGTACCATGTTGCTCGGCGCCGCCGCCATCGCGGCCGCCGAAACGGGCGGCACCCTGCACGTGCTGAACGACGCCGAGTTGCGTGGCGTGTCGACGCCGATCCCGGCGCCCGCGCCGCGCCTGCCGGCCAGGTCGCTGAGCCGGAGCCTGTTTCCACTGCATGGCTTGTTCGGGGGCGGGGGCGACAGCAAGGCCGCCGGCATGGGAACGCAGTTGTTCCCGCTGCTGGGCCTGCTCAATGCCGACGTGACGGCCAGGGATGTGGCGTATGGGACGGACGGCGCGGCCTTGCGCATGAACGCGGACGGCTCGGTCAACCTGGCGCTGCCGGCGACGATCGGCGAGCTCGACCTGCAAAACATCCGCGCCGGCGTCAACGACAGCAGCAATTTCGGCTCGGTGCAGATCAGGGGTATCGACCTGGGCCGCACCGTGATCAGCGTGACGCCGACCCGCTAGGCGTCGCGCCGGCCGCTTGCATCAGCATCAGCGCACGCCGACGAAGGCCGAGGAACTGGTGCGCGCCGGGTTCAGCAGCGCGATGACCAGCTGCCGCGAGCCGGCGGAGATGGGGTAGTCGATCGCCAGGCCGCTGAGCGATTGTCCGGGCAGGAGGCAGGGCGCGGGGCCATAGGTGACGGCGACGTCGAACGCGTTCTTGCCGGAGCTGCGCGGCGTGAAGCTGCCGCTGAAGGAGCAGCCGCCCGACACGGCGGTGAAGCTGCCGGTGGCCGCAATGGTGAAGGTGTTGGCGAAGCCGCGCAGCGAGGTCAGGTTCCAGACGCCGGCGATGTCGGCCAGGTTCGCCGCGGCGTTGTAGTTGTAGACGCTGCTCGCCAGCGGCGCGCCGCTGAACGCGACCGTGTTGGCGCCTTCCGTCAGCGTGCCGTTGAAGCTGGTGCCGGCGATATAGGTGGCGCTGAGTGAGCCGGACAGCAGCTGGCCGGCGGCGGTCGCGTCCCTGACGTCGCTCGCGGTGAAGCTGCCGTTGCTGGAGCTGCCGTTGCCCTGCACGAAGCCGGCCAGCGCGAACACGCCGCCGGTGGTGTTGCCGTACAGCGTATAGAACTGATCGTTCTCCAGCACCACCGTGAAATGCTGGCTGCCGTTCGAGTAGCTGCCCGAGTAGGCTCCCTGCGCGCTCGGCGCCGGCGCGGACGGGCTTGCAGCGCCACTACTACCACCGCCGCCGCCGCCACATCCGGCGAGAGCAAGAAAGAGCGCCGCCAGCGGCGCGCAGGTCGTTTTTTTGCTGATCATGCCATCCTCTTTGTTTTGCCAGGGAAACTAAGTGTAAGGGCATGTTTTTGAATTTGGCAATAAAAAACTACATCAGGATCACGTCGTACTGCTCCTGATGGTAGGCGGTCTCCACCTGCAGCGAAATTTTCTTGCCGATGAAGTCGCCCAGCATCGCCAGGTGCTGCGATTCCTCTTCCAGGAACATGTCCACCACCTCCTGCGAGGCGAGGATGCGGAATTCGCGCGGGTTGAACTGCTTGGCTTCGCGCAGCAGTTCGCGCAGGATTTCGTAGCAGATGGTGCGCGAGGTCTTCACTTGTCCCTTGCCGCTGCACGCCGGGCACGGTTCGCACAGGATGTGGGCCAGCGATTCGCGGGTGCGCTTGCGCGTCATCTCCACCAGCCCCAGCGCCGAGAAGCCCGACACCGACACCTTGGTGCGGTCGCGCGACAGCGTCTTCTTCAACTCCTGCAGCACGGCGTTGCGGTGCTCGGTGTTTTCCATGTCGATGAAGTCGAGGATGATGATGCCGCCCAGGTTGCGCAGCCGCAGCTGGCGGGCGATCGCGTGCGCCGCCTCCAGGTTGGTCTTGAAGATGGTGTCGGCAAAATTGCGGCCGCCGACGAAGCCGCCGGTATTGACGTCGATGGTGGTCATCGCCTCGGTCTGGTCGACGATTAGGTAGCCGCCGGACTTCAGGTCCACGCGCCGGCCCAGCGCGCGCAGGATCTCTTCCTCCACGCCGTACAGGTCGAACAGCGGACGCTCGCCGGTGTAGTGCTGCAGGCGCGGCAGCACGCCCGGCGTGTAGGCCTGGCCGAATTCCAGCAAGGCCAGGTGGTTCTCGCGCGAGTCGACCTGGATGGTGGCGGTGTCGTCGTGGACGAAGTCGCGCAGCACGCGCTGGGCCAGGCTCAAGTCCTGGTGCAGCAGGGTGGTGGCGGGCTTGGTCTTGGCGCCGAGGACGATCGCGCCCCAGGTCTTGCGCAGGTATTCGACGTCGGCCGCGATGTCCGAGTCGGACGCGTCCTCGGCCTGGGTGCGCACGATGTAGCCGCCCTTTTCGTCGGCCGGCAGCAGGCTTTGCAGCCGCACGCGCAGCGCTTCGCGCTCCGATTCCTTTTCGATCTTCTGCGAGATGCCGATGTGGGCGTCCTGCGGCAGGTAGACCAGCATGCGGCCGGCGATCGAGATCTGGGTCGACAGGCGCGCGCCCTTGGTGCCGATCGGGTCCTTGATCACCTGCACCGTCAGCACCTGGCCGTCGAACAGGATCTTCTCGATCGGGGTCGGCACGGCGTTCTGGCCGCCGTCGTGCGGACGGGCTTCCCAGATGTCGGCCACGTGCAGGAAGGCCGCGCGCTCCAGGCCGATGTCGATGAAGGCCGACTGCATGCCGGGCAGCACCCGCACGACCTTGCCGGAGTAGACATTCCCGGCCAGGCCGCGCGTGAGCGTGCGTTCGATGTGCAGCTCTTGCACGGCGCCCTGCAAGATGAGGGCGACCCGGGTTTCCTGCGGGGTGATGTTGATCAGGATGTCTTCGTTCATTTGTCTCATCGGCCGCTGGTTTTTGCAAACTGCGGCTTCTGTAATCGCTGTGGCTGAACGACGATCATACACGCCGCTCAGGGTAGCGGCAAACCCGCCTGCCGCAGCAGCTGCGCGGTCTCGTACAGCGGCAGGCCCATGATGCCGGAATGGCTGCCGGTGATGTGTTCGATGAACTGCGCGGCCGGGCCCTGGATGCCGTAACCGCCGGCCTTGTCGTAGGGTTCCGAGGTGGCGCAATAGGCGCTGATGGCGGCCGGCGACAGCACGCCGAAGGTCACGTCCGACACCTGCGTGATCTGGCCGGCGAAATCGGCCGAATGCACGGCGATCGCGGTCAGCACCTGGTGGGTGCGGCCGGACAGCTGTTGCAGCATGGCGATGGCTTCGTTGGGCGTGGCCGGCTTGCCGAGGATGGCGCCGTCGATGGTGACGGTGGTGTCGGCCGCCAGCACCACGCGCGGCGCCATGCGGCGCTTGACCACCAGGTCGGCCGCAAACGCGGCCTTTTCGCGCGCCACGCGCGACACGTAGTCGAGCGGCGCTTCGCCGGGCTGCACGTCCTCGGTGACGTCGGGGCCGCGCGGGCCGTCGCTGCGCAGCAGCAGCAATTCGAAATCGATGCCCACCTGGCGCAGCAGTTCGCGGCGTCGCGGGCTCTTGGACGCGAGGTAAATCTTTTTGTCGACCGGCTTCATATAGTTATGTTTTAAACGCGGTGATAAGGGTGGTTCTGTGTGATGGACCAAGCACGGTACAGCTGTTCCGCCAGCAGTACCCGTACCATACCATGCGGCAGCGTCATACTGGAAATGCGTATCAAGCCTTCGGCGCGGGCTTTCAGCTCCGGATCGAGGCCGTCGGCGCCGCCGATCAGGAAGGCCGTGTCGCGGCCGTCCTGCTGCCAGGCTTCCAGCTGCTGCGACAGGCCGACCGAAGTCAGGTCCTTGCCGCGCTCGTCGAGCGCAATGATGCGGACGGATTTGGGCAGCGCCGCCTCGATGCGCTCGCGTTCGAGCGCCATCGCGGTGGCGGCGGTCTTGCTGCCCGAACGGTCGACCGGCTTGATTTCCTTCAGCACGATTTTCAGTTCCGGCGGCATGCGCTTCGCGTATTCGGCGAAGCCCGTTTCTATCCAGGCCGGCATCTTGTGACCGACCGCAGCGATGATCAGCTGCATGCGCAGTTACCCATACAGCGTTACTCTTCGACTTTTTTGATACGCTTGATGACGGTCTTGACCGGCGCTTCGTCGGCCTTGGGCTTGGCGACCTTGCGCTTAGGCGGCAGGGACTTCAGCACTTCGGCGGCGGCGACGGCGGACTTGGTCTTGCCGACCTTGATGGTCTTGCCGGCCGGGACAGCAGCGGCTTTCTTGGCGGCCGGCTTTTTCGCGGCGGCGGCCGGTTTGGCGGCGGCGGCTTTGCGGGCCGGGGTTTTCTTCTCGATCACCGGCTTGACGTCGACCTTGGCTTTACCGGCGGCCATGTGGCTGCTGATCTTCTTCGGCTCGTCGGCGGCTTCGCCTTCGGCGGTGGACTTGCGCTTGGCGGCGCCGACCTTGACCGGCTTGTCGCCCCACAGCTCTTCCAGGCGGTAGTAGGCGCGGATCGGCGCCTGCATGATGTGGACGATCATGTCGCCCAGGTCGACCAGCACCCATTCACCGGTGTCCTCGCCTTCCATGCCGTAGACGTCGCCGCCGGCGGCCTTGACCTTGTCGCGCACCGAGGCGGCCAGCGCCTTGGTTTGGCGGTTGGAGGTACCGGAGGCGATGGCGATCCGGTCGAACAGGCTGGTCAGGTGGGTGGTATCGAACAGGGCGATATCTTGGGCCTTGACGTCTTCGAGGGCGTCAACGACGAGGGATTGCAGTTTTTTGATGTCCATTTAGCTTTTGTATAGATTATGTTGTTCAATATAGTCTAGCACTAGCGGCGGGATAAGCGAGTTTGCGCTATCCCCCCGTTGTAATGCCGCACGTATTTCGGTGGCGGAGATATCCACCGCGAAGTCTTGTGCCAGATAAGTCAGACCGTGCGGCGTGTTGCGGATTTGTTCAGGCGTTCCCAGACGGCGGGAAATCGCCTCGGCCACTGCCGGCGCAAGGCCGGCGGTGGCCAGGTTAAAGCCGGGGCGGGCGGCTACGCAGATATGGGCGTAGTCGAACAGCGCCTGCCATTCATGCCAGGTATCGAGCCGTTGCAGCTGGTCGGCGCCCATCAAAAAAGAGATGGAGGCCGACGGGCCCAGCTCTGCGCGCACCTGGCGCAGCGTGTCGATCGTGTAGGTGGCCAGTCCCTGTTCGCCGCGTTCGATTTCCTGCAGGTCGACCACGACGTCGTATGCCGCGCCGGCGAAGGCCAGCGCCACCATCTCGGCGCGCTGGCGCGGCGTCGCCTTCAGGGTGGACTTCTGCCAGGGCAGGCCGGCGGGGATCACGCGCAACTGGTCTACTTGCAGCAGCTGCGCAAAGAGCGCGCCCAGTGCGACGTGACCATGATGCACCGGATCGTAGCTGCCTCCCAGCAGTGCAGTTCGGTAGACCATCAGCAGGCCATCGTCACGCGGCGAGCCAGTCGCGATGCGGCAGGAAATCGCTGTACAGCGCCGCTTCCGGCGTGCCGGCCTCGGGCTCCCAGCGATAGCGCCATTTGACGATGGGCGGCATCGACATCAGGATCGCCTCGGTGCGGCCGCCCGATTGCAGGCCGAACAGCGTGCCGCGGTCGAACACCAGGTTGAACTCGACGTAACGTCCACGGCGATAGGCCTGGAAGTCGCGTTCGCGTTCGCCGTACGGCGTGTCCTTGCGGCGTTCCAGGATGGGCTGGTAGGCCTTGAGGAAAGCGTCGCCGACGCTTTGCATCATGGCGAAGCTTTGCTCGAAGCCCGCTTCGTTGTAGTCATCGAAGAAGATGCCGCCGACGCCGCGCGCTTCCTGGCGGTGTTTCAGGTAAAAATACTCGTCGCACCATTGCTTGAAGCGCGGGTGCAGCGCATCGCCAAACGGTTGCAGCGCATCGGCGCAGGCCTGGTGGAAGTGCTTCACGTCCTGCTTGTCGCCGTAGTAGGGCGTCAGGTCCATGCCGCCGCCGAACCACCACGCCGGCTCGCCGTCGGCGGTGGTCGTGGTGAAGAAGCGCACATTCATGTGCACCGTCGGCGCGTATGGATTACGTGGATGGATCACCAGCGACACGCCCATCGCTTCCCACGGCTGGCCGCCGAGGTCGGGGCGGTGCGCCGACGCCGATGGCGGCAGCTTGGCGCCCATCACGTGCGAGAAGTTGACGCCGCCGCGCTCGATGACGTTGCCTTCCTCGATCAGGCGCGAAATGCCGCCTCCACCCTCGGGCCGGTCCCACGCGTCGCGCAGGAAAGGCTTGCCGTCGACGGCCTCCAGCGCCTGCACGATACGATCTTGCAGGCCGAGCAGGTAGGCCTTGACGGCGGAAGGGTGCGGAAAGGACGACATCTTATCCTAATGCTTGAGGCCGCGCCAGCCGATATCGCGGCGGCACTGCATGCCGTCGAACGAAATCTGGTCGACCACTTCGTAAGCCTGCTTCTGGGCGATCTTGATGCTGTCGCCCAGGCCGACCACGCACAGCACGCGGCCGCCGGTCACCTGCAGCTGGCCACCCACTTCGGTGGTGCCGGCGTGGAAGGTCACCGATTCCGGCGTTTCGGCCGGGATGCCGTCGATGACGGCGCCTTTCAGCGGCGCGTCCGGGTAGCCGGCCGCTGCCAGCACGACGCCGACGGCGGTGCGGCGGTCCCATTCCAGTTCGACCTGGTCCAGCGTGCCGTTGACGGCGTGTTCCATCACCGCCACCAGGTCGGTCTTCAGGCGCGACATGATCGGCTGGGTCTCGGGATCGCCCATGCGGCAGTTGAATTCCAAGGTGCGCGGATTGCCCTGGGCGTCGATCATCAGGCCGGCGTACAGGAAGCCGGTGAAGACGATGCCGTCCTTCGCCATGCCGGCGATGGTAGGGTTGATGATCTCGCGCATCACGCGGGCGTGCATGGCCGGCGTGACGATAGGCGCAGGCGAATACGCGCCCATGCCGCCGGTGTTCGGGCCTTCGTCGTTGTCCTTGAGGCGCTTGTGGTCCTGGCTGGTGGCCAGCGGCAGGATGTTCTTGCCGTCGCACATGACGATGAAGCTCGCTTCTTCGCCGGCCAGGAATTCCTCGATGACGATGCGGGCGCCGGCGTCGCCGAAGCGGTTATCGGCCAGCATGTCGTCCACCGCCTGGTGCGCTTCTTCCAGCGACATCGCCACCACCACGCCTTTGCCGGCGGCCAGGCCGTCGGCCTTGATGACGATCGGTGCGCCGTTGGCGTCGACGTAGGCGTGCGCTTGCGCGACGTCCGAGAAGGTCTGGTACTTGGCGGTCGGGATGCCGTGGCGCTGCATGAAGGCCTTGGCGAAGTCCTTCGACGACTCCAGCTGGGCCGCTTCCTTGGTCGGGCCGAACACCTTCAGGCCGCGCGCGCGGAACAGGTTGACGATGCCGCCGGCCAGCGGGGTCTCGGGACCGACCACGGTCAGGCCGATGTGCTCCTGCTCGACGAAGGTCGCCAGTTCATGCAGGTCCGTGATGTTGACGTTGACCAGGCGCGAATCGCGCGCGGTGCCGCCGTTGCCAGGGGCGACATACACCATCTGGATACGTTCCGATTGCGCCAATTTCCAAGCCAGCGCATGTTCACGGCCGCCGGAGCCGACTACCAATATTTTCATAAATCCTCAGTCTTCGATCAGCGTGTTGGAATAGACTTCCTGGACATCGTCCAGCGCTTCCAACGCGTCCAGCAGTTTTTGCATCTTGACGGCGTTATCGCCGGTGAATACGGTTTCGGTGGCCGGCTTCATGATGATCTCGGCCACTTCGGCCTTGAAGCCCGCCGCTTCCAGCGCATCCTTGACCGTCGCGAAGTCGTGCGGGCCGCACAGCACCTCGAAGCCGCCTTCGTCGTCGGCCACCACGTCTTCGGCGCCCGCTTCCAGCGCCACTTCCATCAGCGCGTCCTCGTTGGTGCCCGGGGCGAACAGGAACTGGCCGCAGTGCTTGAACATGAAGGCCACCGAGCCTTCGTTGCCCATGTTGCCGCCGTTTTTGTTGAAGGCGTTGCGTACTTCAGCCACGGTGCGCACGCGGTTGTCGGTCATGCAGTCGACGATGACGGCCGCGCCGCCGATGCCGTAGCCTTCGTAGCGAACCTCTTCGTAGGCCGCGCCGTCCTCGCCGCCGGTGCCGCGGGTGATCGCGCGTTGCACGTTATCCTTGGGCATATTGGCGTCGGCCGCCTTGTCCACGGCCAGGCGCAGTCGCGGGTTGGAGGTCAGGTCGCCGCCGCCCATGCGTGCAGCCACGGTGATTTCCTTGATGAGGCGGGTCCAGATCTTGCCACGTTTAGCATCGGTTGCTGCTTTTTTGTGCTTGATATTGGCCCATTTGCTGTGTCCAGCCATGTTCGGTCTTCCTTCGGCGGTATGTCATTGGTGTGCGGTGAGGGCGGTATTCTAGCATAGGGGCCAACTCAAAACCTTTTCCATCACCTCTGGCAACTCGATTTTCGTCACCCACGCGTCCATCTCCTTGACCAGGATGACGGCGCTGTTTTCGCGGTCGATCGGCACCCATTCCGGATTGTTCTGGCGCATCAGGGCGATCACCGGCACGTGCACCGCGTTCGCCAGGTGCATCACCGCGGTTTCCACGGTGACGATCAGGCTGCACAGGGCGAGGATGGCGGGCAGCTGGAAGAAGTTGTCGACCGCGGAGAAAAGATGCGTATCAGGCAAGGCTGCATTTTTATAAATCTCGCGCGCGGCCGGCAGGTCTTCCGGCACCACGTTGACCACGAAGCCGGCGTCGCGCCATTGCGGATGGCTGCGCATTTCCCTGATCAGCTCGAAGGCGCGCTCCAGCGGCCAGCAGCGCTCCGGGCCCTTGGAGTAGGTGTTGATGAACACTACCTTCGAGCCCAGGCCCCAGGTGGAAAATTGATCGCGCGCATAAGCGGTCCACTGGTCCGGGATGTGGATCACCGGGTAGCGGTCCAGCTTGGGGATGTCGAGGCCGAAGGCCTTGGTGAACCATTGCGCGTAGATGTCGCTGACGTGCGGCACGTCGCGTTCCTGCGATTCGTAGAGCGGAATGGTGGCGTTGAATTTCAGGATGCTGAGCTTCTTGGACAGCTCGAAGAAGCGGTATTTCTGCTTGGCCAGGCCGAGGATGAAGCCGCGCGGGCAGATTTCGCGCGTCAGCCTGGCGTAGCGGTGGCAGGCCATGTGGGTCAGCGAGGCGACGATCGGATAGTCCTCGCGGCGCGCCTCGGCGATCGATTGCGCGTGCAGGGCCGGGCTGTAGTTCTGGTCGTAGGTCTTGTCGATGTAGGGGCTGGCGGCCAGCCAGTCGTACAGCGAGTAGTTCTTCAGGTGCGGCCAATCCTCGGGGTTGGCCGAACGTCGGCGCTCGTCGACCCACAGGTGGATTTCCAGGTGCGGATGGGCGCGCTTGAGGGCGCGGAAGCACATTTGCATGTAAGTGAAGTCGCCGATCGCCATGTGGGTGACGATCAGGATTTTTTTTGCCTGGGCAAGCAGTGTCGGGGGAATCAGTTGTTTCATTTGTGGAGCTTGCCAGTAATTGTCGGCGCTGTACAGGTGTAAGAAAGTCAAATTATGTTAAGCAACTGGAAGAATATTACTCCTAGAGGCGGTCCTCCATTTTTTGTAGAGATGCTGTCATATCTTGCTGCTACTATTTATATTTTCACATTTTCACATTATAAAAAAGCGGAGCAGACATGGATAGAAGGCAGTTTCTCAAATACGGCAGCTTTATTACGGTTTCGGTCGCCTCCGGCGCCGGCCTGGTTGCCTGTGGCGGCAGCAGCTCCGCATCCGCCGATGGTGCCACCGATCTGCCGCTGGCCAGCGGCGCCTGGAAGTTCCCGCAGAGCGTAGCCTCCGGCGACCCGCACAGCGACAGCATCATGCTGTGGACCCGCGCCGTGCCGGCCGCTGCCGACGGCGTGGCGCCCGCGCCGAGCGCCTCGGACAGCGCGATCCGCCTGGTGATGACCGCCGTCGACAACGGCGCGGCCCTGGGCGGCAGCACCGCGCTCAGCGGCGCCACCGTGGTCGACATCAAGCTGCCGTTGCAGTCGCAGTACGACAACACCGTGCGCCACAAGGTGACCGGCCTGAATCCCAACACGGTGTACTACTACCAGTTCGTCGCCGGCGACACGCGCTCCAACGTCGGCCGCTGCAAGACCGCGCCGGCCGCCGACGCCGACGTCTCGCAGCTGCAATTCGCCTACATGACCTGCCAGGACTGGAGCGTCAACCACTGGGGCGCGATGACCAGCATCGTCGGCGAAAACCTGGACTTCATCGTCCACCTGGGCGATTACATCTACGAAACCGTGGGCGACAGCTTCCAGCAGGGCGCGGTCGAAGCGCGCCATGACGCGCTCACGCTGCCGGACGGCGCCTTCAAGAGCGGCACCTCGGGCGCCAAGTACGCCACCACGCTGGCCGACTACCGCTACCTGTACAAGAAGTACCGCACCGACGCCCGCCTGCAGGCGCTGCACGAGCGCTTCGCCTTCATCGCCATCTGGGACGACCACGAGTTCTCGGACGACGCCTGGGGCGACGCCCAGACCTACGACGGCAGCTTCAACGCCGACGGCTCGGACCTGCACCAGACCGGCCGTCGCCGCAACGCCAACCAGGCCTGGTTCGAATACATGCCGGCCGACGTCAACCTCGACACCGCCACCACCAGCTTCCAGAACATCAAGATCTACCGCGACTTCCAGTTCGGCAAGCTGATGCAGCTGGTGATGACCGACGAGCGCCTGTACCGCGCCGACCACGTGATCCCGGAATCGTCGATCAATCCGGCCACCGGCCTGCCGCTGGGCCGCATCGGCTCGCGCTACCTGGTGCAGCAGGACGTGTTCAACACGGTCGAGGCGCAGAAGATGGCCGGTTCGACCGCCATCGGCCTGGAGCCGCTGGCCACCGTCACCATGCTGGGCACCACCCAGCGCCAGTGGTGGATGGACAAGATGAAGGCCGCCACCTCGACCTGGAAACTGTGGGGCAATGAAGTGTCGCTGCTGCGCATGGGCCTGAACGGCGTGGACGCCATCGCCACCTTGCTGGCCTTGAACGCGGTGCCGACCATCGCGGCCTCGATCGGCAGCACCGCCGTCGCCACCGGCGGCAACTTCCCGCTGGCGGCCGCGATCGTGGCGGCGGTCACCGCGGGCGCCTCGGCGGCCGTGGCGCAACAGGGCGGCGGCGCGATCGCCCAGACCGGCCCCGCCGGCACGCTGGAGACGCAGGTCGCAGCAGGCGTCAAGGCCGGCCTGACGGTTGCGCAGGCGAGCATCGCGGCGGCCGCGTACAGCCGCGTCTACCTCGTGGCCAACGGCGCGACGCCGGCGCTGCTGGCCGGCGCCGGCGCGCAGACCATCGCCTTCGGCTACATCAAGCCGGACATCCAGGCCAAGAAGATCGACTCGCCGTTCGTGGCGGCGTCGGGCAAGAAGGCGACGCTGGCGCCGTTCTTCGCGCGCTTCCTGCTCAACTGCGACCAGTGGGACGGCTACAACAGCGAACGCAAGGCGCTGATGGGCCACCTGAAGACCAACAGCATCAGCAACGTGGTGGCGATCACCGGCGACATCCACGCCTTCTTCGCCGGCACCGTCAGCGACGACTTCGACGCCACCGGCGGCGGCACGCCGGTGATGGTGGACCTGGTGTCGGCCGGCATCAGCTCGGACTCGTTCTTCAGCTACCTGCGCGACGCGGCGTCGGCGCTGGGCGACATCGCGGCGCTGGTGTCGTACCCGCTGGCGATCCCGGTCACCGGCCTGGGCACCCTGAGCATCTCGATCAACATGCTGGACTACACCATGGGCAAGGCCGCGCCGACCGTGGCCAGCCTGCTGGAACAGATCCGCGTGCAGGTGCGCGGCGCGCTGGGCGCCAAGGGCTTGCCGGAGGCGCAGCTGGACCCGACCACCAGCGCGGTGCTGGCGGGGCTGCAGGCGAGCAGCGACTTCAGCGTCTCGCTGCTGGCGCTGGCACAGCAGTTGGCCGGCCTGGGCAACAACCCGTGGATCAAGCATCTGAACACCGATGCGCAGGGTTTCACGCTGGTCACGCTCACGCCGGGCAAGATGGTGGCGCAGTTCAAGCAGGTCAACAAGCTGGTGGGCGGCAACGCGCCGACCAGCGTGGTGGCCCGCGTGACCACCGCCACCGTGACGGCCGGTTCGGCCGCCGTCGCTATCAGCTGAGCGTAAAACCAGACGCCGCCAGCGGCGCTGTCCGTTTGCCCGTACAATTCCGGTATGGAAAAAAGCATCACGGACAGCGCGCCGGCGCGTGCCGCCTATCTGGGCGGCTTGGGTATCGCCATCGGCGGGGCGGTTCTGTTCTCGACCAAGGCGGTGGTGGCCAAGCTGCTGTACCGCTATCAGATCGACGCCGTCACGCTGATCGCCTTCCGCATGATCTTCTCGCTGCCGGTGTTCGCCGCCGTCGCGCTGTGGAAGATGCGCACCGAAGCGCCGCTGTCGAACGCCGACCGCTGGCGCATTGTCGGCCTCGGCCTGGTCGGCTACTACCTCTCCAGTTTCCTCGACTTCCTCGGCCTGCAATACATCTCGGTCGGCCTCGAACGGCTGATCCTGTTCCTGACGCCGACCTTCGTGCTGCTGATCTCCTCCACCGTGCTCAAGCAGCACATCAGCCGCAAGCAGTGGCTGGCGCTGCTGACCTCCTATTGCGGCATCGTCTTCGTGTTCCTGCATGACCTCAACAGCGGCAGCAAGAACGTCATCCTCGGCGCCACGCTGGTCACCGGCTCGGCCGCCGCGTATTCGGTGTACCTGCTGCTGTCGGGCGAGATGGTGCGGCGCCTCGGCGCGCTGCGGCTGGTGTCGTATGCGATGTGCGTCTCCAGCGTGGCCTGCATCGGCCAGTTCTTCCTGCTGCGGCCGGCTTCCGGGCTGATCCAGCCGCTGCCGGTGTATGGGCTGTCGCTGGTCAACGGCATCGTGTGCACCGTGATGCCGGTGTTTATGACCATGACCGCGGTCCAGCGCATCGGCGCCGGCACCGCCTCGCAGGCTGGTATGATCGGCCCCGTTTCAACGCTGTTCCTGGGCGCGCTGCTGCTGGGCGAGCCTGTCACGTCCTGGCAGTTGGGAGGCACCACGCTGGTGCTGGCCGGGATTTATCTGCTGTCAAAAAAATAGGATCGACATGAAAACCCGGATTGCCCTGATTGCCCACGACAAGAAAAAAGACGACATGATCGCGCTGGCCGGCGAGTACAAGGACTTCCTCGCCACCTGCACCCTGACCGCCACCGGCACCACCGGCGGCCGCCTGATCAACGAACTGGGGCTGACGGTGGACCGCAAGCATTCGGGCCCGTTCGGCGGCGACTTGCAGATCGGCTCGATGCTGGTCGAGGGCTTGATCGACTGCGTGATCTTCCTGCGCGATCCGATGACGCCGCAGCCGCACGAACCGGACATCAACGCCCTGGTGCGCGCCTGCGACGTGCACAACACGCCGTGCGCCACCAACCTCTCGTCGGCGCACCTGGTGCTGTCGCAGTTGCAGCTGCGCGCCGCGACGGCCTGACCGGGACTACACTCTTCGCATTCCCCCACAACGGAGTCAGACATGAGCAAGGCAATCCGCATCAACCGCGTCGGCGGTCCGGAAGTAATGGAGCTGGTGGACGTGGAGCTGGGGCCGCCCGGCCCCGGTGAAGCGCAGGTGCGCCACGAGGCGATCGGCCTGAACTACATCGATGTGTACTTCCGCAGCGGCCAGTATGTGCAGCCGCTGCCGAACGGCCTGGGCATGGAGGGCGCCGGCGTGGTCGAGGCGGTGGGCGAGGGCGTGACCGAGGTACAGGTGGGCGACCGCGTGGCCTATGCGGGCCGGCCGATCGGCGCCTATGCCGAGGCGCGCAATATGCCGGCCTCGCAGCTGCTGGTGCTGCCGGAGAAAATCGGCTTCGACACGGCGGCGGCGATGATGCTGCAAGGCTTGACGGTGCAGTACCTGTTCCACCGCACGGTGCCGCTGAAGGCCGGCGACACCATCCTGTTCCACGCGGCGGCCGGCGGCGTCGGGCTGATCGCCTGCCAGTGGGCCAAGGTGATGGGCGTGACGCTGATCGGCACGGTGGGTTCGGAAGAGAAGGCGGCGCTGGCCACCGAGAACGGCGCGCACCACGTCATCAACTACAACCAGGAAAACTTCACCGAGCGGGTCAGGGAGATCACCGACGGCAAGGGTGTGGCGGCGGTGTACGACTCGATCGGCAAGGACACCTTCATCGGCTCGCTGGACTGCTTGCAGCCGCTGGGCACGATGGTCAGTTTCGGCAGCGCCTCGGGGCCGGTGCCGCCGTTCAGCCTGAGCGAGCTGGCCAATCGCGGTTCGCTGTTCATCACGCGGCCGTCGCTGATGTCCTACATGGCCAGGCGCGAGGATCTGGAGGCGGCGGCGAAGTCGCTGTTCGGCGTGGTCGCCAGCGGCGAGGTCAAGATCGACGTCCGCCAGCGTTACGCGCTGGCCGACGTGGCCCGGGCCCATGCCGAACTGGAAGCGCGCAAGACCACCGGCTCCTCCATCCTGCTGCCGTAAAACCTCGGGGGTCAAGTCCTGAACCTTCCCCTCAAATTTTGAAGATAGCGATTAACGATCTCAGCTCGCCAAGAGCGATGGTGAGCTGACTTCGAGTAATTTTGAGGTGACGGTTCTGATCCAGCCAGAACATGGCTAGGCCCACGACAGACAAGGTGGGCGTCGACTGCTTGACACTTCCGTAGTTGATAGCGGGGGCACTGCGACGTTTTGCCAGACCGATGATCCATAGCGCGTAGGAAGCCAAGGCGCCAATGAGTAGCAGCATAGCCATCCGTGGCCCGCTGCGGGTTTGGCAGGTACTCAATCCCAATGCCGAGCGTTGGCACTTCAGATCACGAAAGGTTTGTTCAATCTGCATCCGCCCTGTGTAAGCACGAATCACCTCCCTTGCACTGAGCGACTTCAGACGAGGCGACACCGCCAACAACCAGGGTTCTTTTTGAGCTGCACGCGCCTTGTTGCTATTGGAGCTATGGCAAGGCTTGCCCAGCTTTGTCTTATGGTGACGCTGCTTGGGTAAGCGGCGATAGATCATCAGGCCGCATCGAACGGGATTGGCGCGGGCGTAAGAAAAGTTGCCGAGATCGCGGGGCTGTAAGTTCGCCGAGGCATATAAAGTCTTGCAGCCCGCCCAATCAGTGGCCCCGTCTGCACACACCATATCGCGATTGCGAATACGCCCGATCCACGCCCATCCTTGCTGATCAAGCATCTTGAACCAAGTGGCGCG